>JAEYQM010000022.1 GCA_023410025.1 Bacillota bacterium | reverse complement strand
GTTTTTATATTTATAGTTTTATCAACTAATAATTCTTCGTATAGTTTTTCACCAGGTCTTAGTCCAACAAATTTTATGGCAATTTCTTCATCAGGAATATAGCCAGAAAGTCTAATCATTTTTCTTGCAAGATCAACAATCTTTACAGGTTCACCCATATCTAAGATAAATATTTCCCCACCATTTGCATATACTGCAGATTGTAATATTAGGCTTACTGCTTCTGGAATTGTCATAAAGAATCTTGTAATTTCAGGATGTGTAATTGTAACTGGTCCACCTTCACTTATTTGCTTTTTAAATAAAGGTACAACACTTCCATGAGAACCTAATACATTACCAAATCTTACTGCTGAGTAATTTGTTTTAGATTTATCATTAAAATATTGAATAATCTTCTCACATACAGCTTTAGTTGCTCCCATAATATTTGTAGGTCTTACAGCTTTATCGCTAGATACTAATATCATTTTCTTTACATTATATAAATCACATAATTTACTTACATTGTATGTTCCTATGACATTTGTCCTTACTGCTTCTACTGCACTATCTTCCATTAATGGAACATGCTTATATGCTGCCGCATGGAAAACAATTTCTGGTTTATATGTATCAAATATATATTTTATTCTTTCATAATTATATACACTACCAATTAGAACATATAATTCAACATTTAATCCATTTTCTCTTATTCTTTTTAAAAGAGATAATTGTGTTTCATAAGTTGTATTTTCATAAATATCAAATATTACTAATTTTCTAGGATTAAATGATAGAATTTGTTCACATAACTCGCTACCAATAGATCCTCCCCCACCAGTAACTAATACACTTTTACCATACAAGAAGTTACTTAAACCATCATTATCTAGTTTAATTACTCCTCTATCTAATAAATCTTCAATATTTACATCAATAATTTTTTTGTTATCACTAAAATCATCTTCAATGTTTAGTGGTAATCTTTTTAACTTGACAGGATTTTTACTTACTAATTCAACAATTTCTCTCAATCTATTTTTATCTATATCAGAAATTGCAATAATTACTTCTTGAATATCTAATAATTCGATTGTTTTATTAATATTATCGATTGGTCCATAAATTAAAATACCATTTAATCTTGTTCCAACTTTAGATTTATCATCATCAATAAACCCAACAACTTTATTATTTAAACTTGCATTTCTATAAATTTCATCATATGCAAGTTTACCAGCTGATCCTGCACCAATAATTAAAGTTCTAATATATTTTTTATTATTATTAGGATTTAATGAAAATATTGATTTATATATCCTTTTAGAAAAACGAGTTGCTGCCATAAGTAGAATTTGAAGTGGAGCAATAAAGACAACAATTTCCATATCATACACTTTAAAACTTGTAAATCTTTGAATAACAAAGAAAATTAATTGCGATACAATAACAGATAATACTACCCTTATAACTTCATTAAATCCAACATGAGCAAGTTGTAGATTATACAAACTAAATAATGATAGAAAAATAAAGTTAATTGATATATATAATAAAATATACCAAAAAGAGTTATTAAATGTGAAAATATTAATTTCTTTAATAAAATAAATACCCAACCATAATGTTCCAATTAAAATTAATGCATCAATTAATGCAAGTTCAATAAAGCGTCGAATTTTTTTCTCCATTGCAGGACTCCTTAAAAAATCATTAAAAATATTATAAACCATTCTAATTGTATATAACAATATTATACACCAAAACTTTATTTAAAACAACAACATTTAAAATAATGAGTATTTCCTTATAAAATTTTAAAGAAAATTAAATATTTTCTTGAAATTTTGTAAAACTTTGTGTAAAATAGTAATAGATGGAAAAAAATCCATCAATCTCATAATGTGCTGCTATAAAAAAAGACTAGTTTTATAACTTGTCTTTTTTTACTTTTTTATATAATTAATAAAGGGAAATTCAATTAATTTCCCTTTATTTAATATAATTATGTCAATTGATTAATTAATAGTAAACATATTAAAAATTGATTATAACTTAAATTTCAAACTAATATTAATGTTTTAATTAGAAGTACTTGTCTACTTCCCATTTGTTAACTAAAACACGATATTCATCCCATTCTAACTCTTTAGCATGAACATATTTATTAAAAATATGATTTCCTAATGTTTCTTTCATTAAAGGTGATTTTTTTAACTCTTTAATTGCATCTTTTAAATTTTCTGGTAAATTTAAAATTCCTTTTTCTTCTCTTTCTTCTCTTGTGTATTCAAAGATATTATCATATACCGGCCCAACAATTTCAATATTATTTTTAATTCCATCAAGTCCAGCTGCAAGGATTGCACTAATTGTAAGGTATGGGTTTGCTGAACAGTCAACATTTCTAAGTTCTGTTCTAGTAGCTTTTCCTCTTACAGCAGGAATTCTAATCATTGAACTTCTGTTAGCATCACTCCAACAAATATAGCATGGAGCTTCATAACCAGGAACTAATCGTTTATAAGAGTTAACTGTAGGGTTAGTAATTGCTGTCATACTTCTTGCATGTTTTAAAATACCACTCATCCATTTTAAACATAACTCACTTAATCCATTGGGTGATTTTTCATCATAAAATAAGTTATTTCCTTCAAAATCAGATAAGCTACAATTTGCATGCATCCCGTTTCCAGCAAATCCTGTTACCGGTTTTGGCATAAATGTTGCATGTAACTTATGACGTCTTGCCACTTGTTTTACTACTTGTTTAAATGTTTGAACATTATCACATGCTTGTAAAGCACTTGAGAAATGAAAGTTAATTTCATTTTGACCTGGTCCGACTTCATGATGACTTGCTTCAACTTCAAATCCTAGTTTTTCAAGTTCTAGAACTATTTCACGACGACAGTTTTCACTTTCATCAAGTGGGCTCATATCAAAATAACTTCCCTTATCACTGAATTCTAAAATTGGTCTTCCTTTTTCATCTTGTTTGAATAAATAGAACTCAGGTTCTAATCCGATATTTAAATCTTTAAAACCTAATTCATTCATTTCTTTTAAAATTCTTTTTAAGTTCCCACGAGGATCGCCTTTGAAAGGTTCACCATTAGGTAAAATAACATCACATATAAATCTTGCCACTTTACTCTTTTCATTACTCTCAAGCGGTAAAATTAAGAAAGTTTCTAAGTCTGGTGCCAAATACATATCTGCTTCTTTGATTCTTACAAATCCTTCAATACTTGACCCATCAAACATTACCTGGTTGTTTAAAACGTCTTCAATCTGCGATACTGGTAGTTCAACACTCTTTATTGTTCCTAACATATCGGTAAATTGCAATTTTAAATAATGTACATTTTCATCATTGATTATCTTCTTGATATCATCTTTTGATTTCATTTTAAACCTCCATAATGGAAGTATTATAGCAAAAAAAACATAAAATTAAAAGAAATTTTTTTATTATTTTTTTATTTTATATATTTATTTTTAAAAAAATTTAGTTTGTAGAAATTTTAAAAGACAACACACGAAAAAGTGTGTTGTCTTATTTTAACTAATTGGTCTATATGCTATTAAGTAATTACCATTTTCTAATTTAAACTTTTCAACATTTGTTATTTTATAGGTTTTAGAAAGTTCGTCATAATAAATAATTTGTCCAAGTCCAGCTTCAGTATCTGTTGTAACGGGATTTTTAAACATTTTATTTAGATTACCAGAATATAAATACATTTCATTATTCTCCAATACGGTATAGAAATAATGATCGTAACTATCTATATGCATACCACTTAACTCTTTTAATTTTTTAGAGTTTATTAAATAAATATATGATTTGTTTTTATCATTATTAAAACATTTTAAAGTTCCATTACCCAAATAGTTTAGATTATCATAAATTGGTTCTAATATTATTTTACCATTTTTACCTACTAACCCAAATTTATTGTTGTCTTTTAAAATATAATAATATTTATTATTATAAGTAAAGACATCTTCAATTTCCCCATTTATTTTAAACTTATGGATTACTTCTAATTTATCATTAATTTCATATACATCGGTATTAATATTTTCATAAGACATAAATAAATTATCTACTTGATAATCTAATTTATAGTATTTATGGGTATTATTTTTTGTATCATAAAATAATATATATTTATCATCTAATTCTTTAAACACTAAATTGAAAATCCTTATTGATGAATTAGACCCAAAATTATAATTACTTGTTATATCAATGGTATCGTATAGGTCATAATTTTTAAGATTATCATCTAAATTAAATGTAATATCATATTCATTTGTATCTTGATTGTATTGGATTATTTTTTCTTCTTGTTGGAAGAAATTATAACTTATATTACTAAAATTAATATTAGCTTCATCATAAAATTGAACATTTTTTAAATCAGTTACACTTTTTGGATTAATAATACTTATTTTATCATAAACTTTAAAACCTTTATCATCTATATAGCCTTTTTGAAAAATTAACCTTTCATTAAAGCAAAATAATTTAAATACCGACCCATCTAAATGGCTTGTATCATATATTCTAGTTATTTCATCATTAACATAAATGTATTTTTTATCACCCTCACAGTATAGGATATGATAGTATTTATCTCCAACTTGAACCCAATTAACTAATTCGATTTCATTAGTTGTCATATAAATTTTATTACCGTTTTTATCTAGTATTTCATTTCTATTTTCATATTTTGTATATAGTAATTGACCAAAGGGAGTATAAGTCATTTCTTCTTCAAATACTTTTCTATCTACTTTACTTTGAAACATTAATATTTTATTATTAATGTTTCTGTAATAAACATGATCATTTGTTATCGATTCTATAACTATATTATTAGGATATGCGATTCTCGGGATTTCAATTTCTTCACAATAATCATTGAAATAAGTAAGAGTCATTTTTGACTTATCATAACAAAAATTATAATATTTATCATTATAATTATAATAGTAAATTTGATCATATTTTTTATCATTTAAGAGCTGCCCGTCACCAGTGTACACCCTTATTTTTCCATCTATTGTTAATAAATATAATCCATTATTATCAAATTCCCTATAATCAGTTACATCACTTACTTTTATTTTTCCGAAATAGAAATCTTCCTTAATATAATCACCTGCAATTAAAACTAATGGTAAATTATTTTTGATATTTTTATTATATTTATCAATATTAAATCTTGAATAATTTTCATCAATTAGATTTCCATCATAATCATAATATGAATGTTTATTTGTATACCTAGTATATATAAAGAATCCATCTAAAGTATATCCAGTTATACCCATAACATCATCAGAAACTACTTTTTCATTTTCTTCATCTAAAATATAGGCAACCCCTACTTTATATGCGATGAACTTTTTAAGAAGTTTATCCTTTTCTATTTTTAATCCTTTTTCAATTAATTTATAATCAACTGAATCTATTTGATTATATCCTCTTTCATAAAGTTTTTGATTATTTTTATATAAATAATATAAATCCCCTTCTTTCACAATACTTATACCATCGACAATTATATCCGGATTAGTATATTCTCCTTTTAACAAATAAGGGCTTTGATTTTTATTAAAAGATTTACTAACATACAAAACTAAAAACAATACAAAAGCAAATACAAATATAAAAATAAAAATAAATTTTAATTTTTTCATCTTCAACATATCCTTTTTATCTAACCCCATAGTAATAATATTTATTATCTAAATTGAATTTATCAACTCTTATTGTTTTGTACGATTTATATGTTTCACTATAAAATACCATTTTACAAGTATCCTTATCATATTCTACTACTTTATTTTTATCAACTAATTTTCCATTGCCATTATATAAATATTGCTTTGTTCCATCATTATATAAGTAATAATAAGATTTAAATTGCTCAAAATGATCTTTTGGTGTACTAATAAATTTGTTATTCCTAATATCATAAATCTTATCCACACCTTTATTACTTACAATTATATTAGAATTGACTATAGATATACTATCAGCAGAAAGAATAACTTTTCCATATATATTTAATAATTGATATTTCTCATTGTTTATCGCAATCAAGAATGTATTTTTTTCTAAATTTAAATAATCTACTATGTATTTTTTTTCCGTACAATTAAATATATTAAATAATTTTCCGTTACTTTCAAGTTTAAAAACATTACCATCGTTAGAACTTCCTTCATAAAAAAGATTAGCATTATTTAATATATTATTTCTATAATTATAATTAATTTTAGAAACTATTTGTTTAGTTATACTGTTAAATGTAATAAATATTATATTTTTATCATATTCTGATTGAGTGTTAGAATATTGTATTAAGTAAGTTTCAATATTATTATCAAGTATAGCATAATAATAATAAGAATAAAAATAATTTTGGGTTATCTCAACAGAATATAAGTCGGAATCGTTGTCACTAAATGGTAATTCAATTGTAAACTTAGGCTTTGTAGTTGTGGAATCAATTATTGAAACTTTATTTTTTTCTATAACATAAATCTGACCATATTTATTTACATTAATATCTTTATAAAACTGTACTTTGCTTAAATCATTAACTTCCATAGGATTGATATAAGTAGTTAAATAATTTTTTCCATCTTTTTTAGTATATTTTAAAATATTATATTGAACATATTCAAGATTTTCTTGATCTGGTTGTAAATTATAAACCATTGTTGTATCTTTAAAATAATATATATAATTATTATGCAAATTATCTTTAAACGTTATAATATGACAGTCTAAATTTCTAACTAAATTATTACCATCTAGATAAATATACTCATACTCTTTTAATAAACTAGCACGATTTAATCCAGAAAATTCATAAATAATTTTTCCCTTGCTATTTACAAAAATTTGACTTGTTGAATTAGTAAGAATATATAATCCATAATAATTCTCAAATTCATAATTTTTATCAAAAACTTGTTTTTCTTTTAATGTTTGATAAATAATATTTCCTGTTTTAATTTCTTTATAAAATACATGTTCATCAGTAACGTTAAATAAAATTATATCATTTTCACTTGAATATTCATCAATATAAATCTTATTTTGATTGTTTAGTAAGTAATAATATTTATATAAATTTTTATCATAGAGTAAAAACACATTATCTATACCACTATTTTTTGTAGATCCCCTATCATCAAGTAGATTCCCACTATAATCGTATACATAAAATAGTTCATCAATTTGTAATACATATGTTCTGTTTATTTCATTATTAAAATAATTAGTTACATTATCTATCTTCTTATTACCAATAAAAACTTCGTACTTATTTCCTTTTAAAAAAGGAAGAAATCCTAAACAGTCTTGTTTTGTACTGTTTACATCATTTAATTTGTATAATTCCATATAATAAGTAGACATATCAATTGATGTATAGTTTTCACCTCTAAGTTTCCCATTAAAATCATAATACATAAGTTCATTATTATTTGAGTATCCTAAAAATCCGTATAAAGTAATATCTCCAACTTTAGATATATTTTTAACTACTGACACTATTTCACCTTTATTAATTATAGTGACTTCATTATTTATACTATCATGGCCAATAAAGATTAGAGATAATTTATTTTTTTTAATATCAACAAATTTATCAATTATATATTTATCTACAGATATGATTTCAGTAAAACCTTTTTTAATAATTTTCTTGTTTTTTTTATATAAGAATTGAAAATAATTTTCATTTGCAATATGGTAATCATCAATAAATAAAGATACGTTAGTGTACTTTTCCTTAAATAACCCCGGTTTATAATCACCATAACTTTGATAATTATTATATCCTTTTTTGCAGCACACTAGAAAAAAGGCAAAGACTAAGACAAAAATAATTTTTAAATATTTCATAATTCCCCCATTATTAAATTATATATATGAATTTTTAGTCAATAATTAATTCATGTAATTTCAATATATTAATTTGAATATAAAATAATTCGTCAGCTTTTTGACAATAAGATGTTGTTTTATATTTATTCTTTTTTTATACCAAGATAACAAGTGTATTTATTTACATAGAATTTATCTAAATTTCTAATTACATATTTAGATTCATTTTCATCATATAAAATAGCTGATGACTGAGAGATTTCACTTTCAATAAATTTACCAATTAATTTTAAATTACCGTCATATAAATATGTTCCTGTTATTTCTAGATTTGTATAATAATAAACATTGTAATTTAAATGGTTTTTATTAACTTTTAATTCTTTGTTTGTTTTAAGTGATATTAATCTTCCATCTAAATCCTTAAGCATATAGTTATCTAAGTATATAAAATTTTTATAAATTGGATGAATAATAATATTTAAATCTTCATCAATTAATCCATATAAACCATTATTATTTGATATTTTATAATATACATTGTTATTAATTTTTATAGTTTCTTCAAATTTATAATCTAAAATTTGTTTTATAACAAATTTTAAATCACTAGTAAATTCATAATATTTTATTGAGTCTTGACTTATTGAGATTAATTTATTATTTCTAATTAAAGCAAATTCATATAATCTATAAAATTCACTATCGAGTAAAAATTCAATCAATAATTTTCTTTGATCCGTTGAATTTTTATTATTTTTAAATGTTATAGAAAATAATTTCTTTTTGTATTCCATTGAATTAGGATAAAATGATAGAAAATATCCAGTTACTTCTTCTACATTATATATACTATAGTTATTATAATCTTCAGGAATATTTACTAACAAATCAAAATCATAAGTTATAGTATTAAGCAAATTAATAGTTCTTATATTTCCATATTTATTCTCAATATAGGAAGCTTTATAATCAAGTGATTGGTTATTATCAAGAATTATTAATGAATAATTACTTAAATTAGTTATATCAGAATTTATATTAATAACACAAAATTCATTTGAATTATTTATATTAAAGTAAACTAATTTACCATCTTTTGTAAGATGTAATATATAATTTTCATTGCCATTAGTATATACTTTAGCAGCATCTTTATATATTACAACATAATTATTATTAACTGTATCATTATATACAGCACACATATGTCCATCTATTTCAATTATTTGCTCAGAATAACCACCTTTAAATTCATATGAAAAGTATTCATACAGATTAACAATCATTAATTTATCATTTTTTTCAACTAAAAAATATTTGCAGTTTATTGATTTAGCATATTCAATATCATGATAAATTCCTATACCCAAATCTGTAAATGCTACCAAAACATTATTACTCTCTAAATATGATAAATAATTATTTCCTATATCAATTATGTTAATTTTATTAAGACCCTCAAACACTCCTAGATTTATTATTTGATCAGGCGATTTATAATAGTACATTGTCTTTGTATCTTTGTAATATAAAAAAGGATAATCTTTATTAATATCGCTTAGTTCATCAAAAACTATATTATGTGTTATACTTCCATCATATTTATATACTTTGTATTTATTATTTATTTTAAGTACTAATACATTAGCTTTAGGATAATCTATATATTCACTTACATTTTCTATTTTCTTTCCACTTATATATAAATCCTTTGAATTATTTAGATTAAAATAAATTAATGAGTATACGCCTTCCTGTATTTTTATATTTCTATAATAATCTTTTAATTGTACTGAATTATACTTACCACCTATTAATTTTCCTTCATAATCATAGTAATCGAATTTATTATCTTTATTTTCAATAATAAAACCATCCAAAGTACAACCAACAAATTTATTTATTTGTTCTTGTATTTTATATTCTTTATCCATTCCAATTATTGTAACATAGCCATTATTTATTCCAATATACTTTTTAGTAAGCATGTTTTTCTTAATTGTTATGCCAATTTTTATTAATTCATAATCAACTGATCTAAGTTCATTATAACCAACTTGTGAGTATTCTACTTGTTGATTAAATAGATAATATAAATCATTTTTCTTTGCAATACTTAATCCATCAATTAATAATTCAGGATCTTGGTATAGTCCCGGCTGTAATCCATATTCAATTTCAAATTTAGGTTTTTCTTTTACAAATTTAATCTTTCTACAAGAAGTAAAAAAAATACATGTGGCTAATATTAATAAAAAAGTTATTTTAATTTTCATATTTTACCACCTACTTCTATATTATAAAATTAATTACATGCAAGTAAAAATTATAATTTTTTAAAAACTTAACAACTCTTTTCAAAGTATTCATTAAACTTTTTATTATTACATTTTATATTTCTTTAAATAATAAAGTTTAATTTAAATTTTATTTTTAGTATTTATTTACTTCAAAATATATTGAGTAAAATAATTTTTACTTGAATTTGTAATTTCAAAAAAGCAAAAGTACAAGTATTAATTACTTAATTATTAATATTAAATAATATAAACATTTATTATATATATTTAAGCTTTTTACTGTACAAACATGCTATTATTTTCTTCAATATTAATATTTAAATAAATATTATCAGAATCAAAAGACAATATGTATTCATCCTTATATATTGACTTAATTGTCTCAATTGTTTTAATAAAAGGTTCAACTAAATCAGAATTGGATTTAGATAATAATTTTGTTTTACTATCTATTTTGTTGGTTACTAATTCATCAAGATTTTCACCACCTGTGACTAATTTTTTGTCAATATTAGTCTTGCCTATAATAGATTTATTTAAAGCTACACCTATACCTCTACTCAACATTGAAACTCCTTTAGTTATTGTTGTTTGAATTGATGTGGTTGTAAAATGTTTTACTTGATCTTTAATAAGATAATACAATCTTTCATAATTATCTACATGCATTTTTATATTGTTAATTTGTGAATCAATGTATGCTTCTTCAAAGTTTTCCAGCAAAAGAATTTCTAATAAAGAAGAAAAAGATAATTGGTATAAACTTAATTCATAGTCATTTAATTTATATACTACATCATCTAAATATGTTTCCACTTTTTTATCAAAATGTATTCCTAATTTTTCTTTACTTGAATTGGAAAGTAGCTTATCTACCAATACTAAACTTTGTTCTGAATCCCTTTTTATGTCCTGAACTAATATATGTTTATTGTTTCTGTACATATTATTATCGATATTATATTTGTAATTATTTAAAATGTCAGTTAAAGTATTGATATTCCCTTTAATTTTTGCTGTTTCTTTATATACTAAAAAATCTATAATTGATTGTTGTTTTTGTTGAATCTCATTTAATTTATGTTCAATAGCCATAACAGTACATAGATTTGCAATGCCAACAGGACTTAATGGAATTTTGGTCATTCTTGCTTGTCCACCACCAACTTGGTTGTTTACCTTTGCAAGAGAACCTATAAACTCACCACCAGATTTAAACATTCTTTTACCACCTGTTTGTACATAATAAACTCCTGATTTCCCGTTAGAAAATAAGCTAGCAAGTAAATCACAAAAAGGAGTAATTGAACTCCCTAGTGTAGCAAGTTTCTTTATAGGAATAGTTGGAAGTTTTGATATATCATTTGATTCTAAAGTTAAATCAGGTTCAAATTCAATATCAATAATTTTTGTAACTAATTCTCTTTTATCCATATTTTCCCCCAAAATTTTGTTAGTAACAATTATTACCATATTTATTATATAAGTTTATTAATAAAAATACAATATAATTTATTTAAAATTAGTCTAATTATTTATTATGTTTAAATTTAAATGAGACTTTAATTCTATAAAATACAAAAATGATTTATATTATCCAATTTTATTTAGAATTTATATTTCTAAAGCTTATTTAATGAGCAGAAATAAATCTTATATTGGTACTAATGATTCTTAAAAAATAGATGTACTCATACTAAACATCCTAATGCACATATAGACTTTTAACTTAGTAATATTTAAATATTATTAAAAGTAACCAAGATATTGGTTTAAAGACTTATATAATGAACTACTTTTTTATATGAAGTATTATTAGAAAATAATTTTACCGTTCACCATTATTAACTTCTGTTTTATTTTAATAAAATTTTAACTTCTAAAATTAAACAACATTTATGGACTACTTTTAAAATATAACTACAATGTTTATGGCAATTTCTTTATATAAAAAATAGCCAATGTATCAAAAAGATACATCGGCTTATAAGATTACATATATGAAAGTATTTAATAAAACTATTCTATTATGATATTTTTTTTATATCCAAACTTAATGAACCACTCGTTGTTGTAATATTATAAGTTGATGCAACAATGAAATATGTTCTTCCAGCGACCAAATCAGTAGTAATTAAAGCCTGCAAATCACCTGCATTATCATCATCATATAGGCATTGATATGTTGTAGTTGGGTCTACGACATATAAATATGTATCAACCCTACTACCGAAAACATAATTTGTTTGGAATTTGTATGTACCACTTTCTGTTGGTGTAAATGTTAATACTCTAGTTGTATTTAATGTTGCTGGAAAATAGAATGTTACACCAGTACTATTATAAGTCCATATATCTTCGTATTTTAAATATGTTTCAGAAGCTGGAGTAATACCTACTTTTACATCACCTGTATTTGAACTATTATAGAATTTAACTCTTAATATATATTGTTTATTAGCTTCTACATTATAATAAAATAGTGAATTAAGTCCCTGTCCTGAATCATCGTCATATTTTAATTGATTGTATTCAGAATCAAACAAATAAAGTTTAACGTCTTTTGATCCAAATGTTTGGAATAATTTATTTCCTGCAGTATCAAAAGATACATTAATTTCCTTATATGAATAATCGTTTTGAGGTATAGATACAACCCTTTCTTGATAACGATCTATGTCAAGCATAGTAAGACCAGCATCAGTTCTATGTCCACATGTCCTACATTTATATTCCATTCGACTAGTACCTGGAATTTGACCAACTGTATAATAATTATGAGTATGTTCAATTTTCAGTGATGTATAACTATAACACCAAGCTGAATTAACCCATATATTCAAATAATTTGAACCCCAACCAAAATGTGTTATATAACCTAAATATGATTCTGAAGATCCAGGATATGTGTAGTTATTATAACCATAAGCAACTACATAATGATTTAAGCCACCCAAACTATTTTGCATTAACAAAATTACTGGACGCCCTGAATCTAACTCTGATATAATACCACTTGAATTAAATGATAGTGATTTAACTGAATACTTGATAGTTCCAGTAATTTCATTATTTCTTTCTGATAAAATATTATTAAGTCCATTTTTCACTTGTGATGTAGTAGCACTTTTAGGTATATTTTCTACAACATAATGAAAATAACTATCTGTATAATCTATACCATCTTCACGTTGTCCCTTAGTTCCTAGTGTTTCATGTGTCATTTTCATAGGATCTTTACAAAGATTCGGATTATGTTCAGGAATACTATTACCACCATTCAAATATTTATGATCTACTATTCGTCTATCAGAATAATAATTATGGTAACTTAATAATAATTGTGCAGCGACAGCACCACAAGTTCCCGTGGAATTATATCCGTGTTTAGGATCTGACAAAAAGTAACGATAATTTGGTATATACGTTCCATCTGTTATCCTAATTAAATTATCTGTATCCAATTTAGGTATTTCTCCAACAAGTTGATCGTCCAAACTAATATTATTACTTCTGGCTTCTGTTGCTACTTCTTTTTCTAAAAGTGAATAATCAAAGTCAACATTTTCAGAAATTAGACGTTCTTCGTAATTGCTAATTAATGTTTCACGTACTTCACTTGCATAAGTTTTTGCTGAATCATTACTTATATGAAGATGCTCTTGCGAATTTACATCAACAAAACAATCATCATCTTTAACCATATATAAGCTAGGTCCACCATAATATTTAGATGAATTTTTTGGATAATTTAATTTACCTTGCTGTGAATATTCTAGCAACTCCATTGTTTCTTTAAGAAAAACGGCATATCCCCCATCATTTAATTCCACATAAATATAATCAGCAGAATCATCTAAATTATAGAGATATTCACTACTTTTGATACTAACATTTCCAAATAATTCATTTGTAACTTTTTCTACTGAATAACTAACTGGAGCACTTAGTTCTTTTGTTGCTGTAGCACTAGTTAATTCCGATAAACTATTTGACTTTGCATTAACAGTTAATGAGATACTCATTAAAGAAATTGACATTAGTACAAGTACAAAAAGAATTAAACAATTAATTTTTTTAATTAAATTTTTAAATATTTTATTATTAGATTTTTTCATAAAATCCCCCTTTTAAATTATTTATTTTTTTTATAATTTTTCTTCAAATACAACAGAATTAACGTCAAGTTTGTCAAGTTTAACTACAAACCAACGCTGATATGGTTGAGAAGCATCACCGACACCTGGTTTCTTTTCCATTTCATATGTAATTTTTAATACACTATTCTTTACATCTATATTTTTTATGTAATTTTTTCGATGATATATAGTTATAAAAGTGTAGACAACTAACATTTGATTATTAAAATCAATTTCTAATTCGTTATTATTAAATACTTGATCATATTTTTCCTGACTATCAATGATAAAGGTACGATTAGAAAAAGACAAATTTCCTACTTGATTATTGTTGGCAAAATCGACGTTTATCCATTCAATAGCATTATCATATAATTTTGCATTGTATTTATTGTTTGTACAACCTGATAAAAAAGTAAATAACATAATTATTACCAATCCTATTATTAAAAATTTTGTTTTGGCCATATTTGACCTCCTTAAATAATTTAAATTATAAAAACTTAAATATCTTATTGTTCTATCATCATAGACTTAAAAAAATACGCGTAGGAACATAGGGACACACAATTCCCCTTAGTTATTTGCTATTAAAGGATAAAATTATTTAATAATCTCTATTTATCCATATAGTTTTAGTTGTATATTTACCTAAATTGTATATTTACATAAATTGTATATGTAAAATTATAATATCTTAATAATCAGGCAAATCATAAAATTAAATTAAGATACATTTGCACCAAATGGTAATAATGCAAGTGCCGATAATTTGAAGCATTGTTTACCAAATGGAATACCAAGAATTGTTATGTATAATATGATTCCACCAAATACATAACCAAGTGCAATTTCCCATCCAAATAGAATTAACCATATAATGTTAGCAATTGGATGTGAATCAAAATTAGTTTTTATGGTTTTCCCAAATGGAAAAATTACCAAACCAGCTAATTTAAAGCATTGTTTACCAAATGGAATACCGATGATTGTAATACATAAAATGATTCCAGTAAATGTCCATGTAATAAAGGATATTAAACCAACTAATAAAAACCAAATAATGTTACCTAATAATTTCATTTTTCTTCTCCTTTCATAATTTTTATATTTAATTATTTTTGAACCTAAACATATGTTTTATTTAGTTAAATAAATTATACAGTTACGATTAATTATATTTTTAATACTTTAGTTAAGAAAAGTGCAAAAATAAAAAAGATAAACTATTATCATAAGTAATAACTTTGGAATATCTTTCAAATTTAAGTTAAATATTAATTTTGTAATTTCATGATTAATAAATATATATTTAGGACTCTTAAAATGCTAATAAAAATTGTAACTATTTAACACATTATTAATAATATTTTCAAAACTGTTACTATTCATTTGTATGAAGTTAATAATATACGTTTAATTTTTAATATAATAATTATTGTTATTTTCTTATTACCAAACCAGCATGTATATTATAAGATATATGTATATATAAATCAATATATAAATTAATAAATATAGTAATTTTTAATTATGGTTCTGAATATGTTAAAGTATTTATTTATTTAAAAAAAAACAAAAAAAGACGCAAATTAATGCGTCTTACTTTTTAATTACTGATACAGCTTCATTTTCTAATGTTACTGCACCTGTTCCTGCAGGAATTAATCCACCAATTAGAATATTTTCTTTTAATCCTTCAAGCATATCTTTCTTACCACGAATAGCTGCTTCTGTTAACACTCTTGTTGTTTCTTGGAAGCTGGCTGCTGATAGGAATGAGTCTGATTTTAAGGAAGCTCTAGTAATACCTAATAGTAATGATCTAACTACTGGAGGTCTCTTACCTTCTTTAATACATTGATTTACTATTTCAACAAGTTTAGTTCTTGAAATATGTGTACCTGGTAAGCAATCTGTATCTCCTTCATTAACAATTGCTACTTTATGTAACATTTGTTTAATAATGATTTCAATATGTTTATCGGCAATTTCTACACCTTGTGAACGGTAAACTTTTTGTACTTCAACTAGAATATATTCAACTACAGCGTCAACTGATGCAACTTTCAATAATTCTTTAGGATGGATTAATCCTTCAGTTAATTTATCTCCAGCTTTTACATAACCATCAACCTTAACGATTGGTTGTTTTCCACTGTCTGTTAAGTATACTTTAGTTTCAACAAATCCTGGTTTATCCAATAGATAAACTGGTTTACCATTATGATCACGGTGTTCAATTGTGATTTCAGAACGATGATCTTTTTCTTCTGTGATTGATACAACTAATCCATCAATTTCAGAAATGATAGCTTTACCTTTTGGTTCACGAGCTTCAAATAATTCTTGAATACGTGGAAGACCTTGAGTAATGTCATCACCACCGGCAACCCCTCCTGAGTGGAATGTTCTCATGGTTAATTGTGTTCCTGGTTCACCAATTGATTGAGCAGCAATAATACCTACTACTTCACCCTTCTCAACAACATCTCCTGTTGAAAGGTCAGAACCATAACATTTAACGCAAACACCATTTTTAGAGTTACATGTTAATAATGTACGAATATTAACATTTTTGATGCCTAATTTCTTAATTTTTTCAGCTGTATGATCATCAATATATTCATTAGCACCAATGATTAATTCATTAGTTTCTGGATCATATACTGGTTTGTTTGTGAAACGACCACGAATTCTATCAAATAGTGGTTCAATTACTGTACCATCTTTTTGACGTAATTCAGAAACTGTCATACCTCTGTCCGTTCCACAATCATCTTCTCTAACTACGATTTCTTGACTAACGTCAACTAATCTTCTTGTTAGGTATCCTGATTCAGCAGTTTTTAAGGCAGTATCGGTAGAACCTTTTCTTGAACCATGGCTTGAAATAAAGAATTCTGACATCGTTAATCCTTCACGGAATGAAGAACGAATTGGAATATCCATGCTTTCACCATTTGGTTTAGCCATTAGTCCACGCATACCTGATAATTGAACGAAGTTACCAATGCTACCACGGGCACCACTGTCACTCATCATGTATAGGTGGTTAGAAATATATTCAACCTTAACTTTTTCTTTAATATCATCTTCAAGACGAGATTTTGTCTTGTTCCAAATCTTAATTGCAAGATCACGTTTTTCTGATGCTGTTAACATACCATCTTGTAATTGTTCTTCAAGAATTGATATCTTCTTTTCAGCTTCAGCTAAAACTTCTTTCTTAGTTTCAACTGGGTTAATATCGTATGCTGATACAGTAATTCCAGATACTGTAGAATATTTAAATCCTAAGTCCTTCATTTTATCTAGTGTACGTGATGTTTCAGCAAGTTTGAATTGCTTGAATACTTCAAGGATAATTAATGATAAGAATTTCTTTTGGAATGGGTGAGGAATTACTTTATTGATATCGTATTTGATTCCTTCTTTACCTTTACGGTAAGCATCGACTTCACTAATCCATGAAGATACTTCTTCTTTAATGTTTTTACCCTTTTCAATAAAGAATCTATCATCAGTACCATGTACTAAGTTAGTTAATAATGGTTCGTTTACAAATGGGAAGTCTCCTGATTCAGTACTCTTAGGGAAAATTGTATTGAATAAGATTTTACCCCATGTTGTAATAAAATATGATTCATTTTGTTTTGGAGTGAAACGTTTATTGTTTAGTGCACGAGCAGGAATTACAATACGAGTATGTAATCCAATTTCATCATTTTCGTAAGCTAATTCAATTTCATTAATATCTTTAAAAATTCTACCATTACGTAAATCTTTATCATCTTCAATAGTTAAGTAATAGTTTCCAAGTACCATGTCTTGTGATGGTGTAACGATTGGTTTACCATCTTTTGGTGCAAGGATATTCTTACTTGCTAGCATTAATAAACGAGCTTCTGCTTGTGCTTCTTCAGATAATGGCACGTGTACGGCCATTTGGTCACCGTCGAAGTCGGCATTGAAGGCTGGAGTTACTAGAGGGTGTAAACGAATTGCTTTTCCTTCAACAAGTTTAGGTTCAAAGGCTTGAATACCTAATCTGTGTAGTGTAGGGGCACGGTTTAGTAATACTGGATGCTCAACAACAATTTTTTCTAATTGTTCCATTGCATCTGGATGTCCCTCTTCAATCATTTCCTTAGCACGTTTAATACTAATCTTTGTATTTGTTTGTTCTTGACTTTCAGCATATTTTTCCATTAATGCGTGAATGATAAATGGTTTAAATAGAATTAAAGCCATTTCACGAGGAATACCACATTGATACATTTGTAGATCTGGTCCAACAGCGATAACGCTACGTCCTGAGTAGTCTACACGTTTACCAAGTAAGTTTTGACGGAAACGTCCTTGCTTACCACGAAGTAAGTCACTTAAACTCTTAAGTGGACGATTCTTTTCAACAACAACTTTACGATTGCGTTTACCATTATCAATTAAAGCATCAACTGCTTCTTGAAGCATTCTCTTTTCATTCTTAGTAATTAAAGCAGGCGCACGTTGTTCAAATTGCTTACGTAGACGATTGTTACGATTTAAGATACGACGGTATAAGTCATTTAAATCGGTAGTTGCAAAACGTCCACCATCAAGTTGAACCATTGGACGTAAATCTGGAGGAAGTACTGGAATAACATCCATTACCATCCATTCAGGTTTATTGTCTGAGTGTACGAAAGCTTCGCATACTTCTAGTCTTTTAATAATTTTATCACGTTTTTGTTTTGTAGAAGTTTTAAGTTCAACACGTAAATTTTCAACAATCTTTTTTAAATCTAAATCTTTTAGTAAAGTTTTGATTGCTTCTGCTCCTGTTAGAGCTGTAAATTTACGATATCCATGTGTTCTTTGAAGTTGTGCAACTTCTTGTTCTGTTAGAATTTGACCTTTAACTAAATCTTCAATATTTCCTGGATCAGTAACAATATAACTTGCAAGATATACGATATCTTCAACTTCTTTAGTTTTCATATCAAGTAATAAAGCAATTTTACTTGGGCTATTACGTAAAAACCATGTATGAACTACTGGGGCAGCAAGTTCAATGTGTCCCATTCTTTCTCTACGTACTTTACTTTCAGTAAGTTTAACACCACATTTTTCGCAAACTTCGCCTTTTTCTGTAGTTCTTTTACTCTTACCGCAAGAACATTGATAATCTTTAGTTGGTCCAAAGATCACTTCACAAAATAGACCATCGCGTTCTGGTTTTAAAGTTCTGTAGTTTATAGTTTCGTGTTTTTTAACTTCACCAAAACTCCAGTTTCTTATTTCTTCAGGAGACGCAATCCCTATTTGCATATAATCGTATTTTTTCAAATAAATCACCTCAAATACTTCTTATAAACCATACTTATTGTTTGAAGCTTGAACTATCTCATCAACCAAGCTCTTATTAGCAACATCTTCTTTAGTTTTACTATCAATTAATTTAACGCTTAATCCTAATCCTTGTAATTCCTTAACTAATACACGGAATGATTCTGGAATACCTGGATTTGGAATTTCTTCGCCATCAACAATTGCTTTGTAAACTCTATTTCTACCAACAATATCGTCAGATTTGATTGTCATCATTTCTCTTAATGTGTGACTTGCTCCGTATGCTTCAAGAGCCCAAACTTCCATTTCCCCAAATCTTTGTCCACCATTTTGGGCTTTACCACCCATAGGTTGTTGAGTTACAAGAGTATAAGGTCCTTCACTACGTGCATGAAGTTTGTCATCAACCATGTGGGCTAACTTAATCATATACATTACCCCAACGTTGATTTCATTATCAAATGGTTTACCAGTTCTACCATCATATAAAACTGTCTTACCATTTTCTTGCATTCCTGCTTCTTTCATGATAGCATTTAAATCTTCACTAGTTACACCATCAAATACTGGAGTAGCAACATGAACACCTAATTTCTTAGCTGCCATACCTAAATGTACTTCTAACACTTGACCGATATTAAGACGACTTGGAATACCTTGAGGGTTAAGCATGATATCGATAGGTGTTCCATCAGCCATATATGGCATATCTTCCATTGGAAGAATTTTTGAAATAACCCCTTTATTACCATGACGACCACTCATCTTGTCGCCTTCACTAATTTTACGTTTTTGAACGATAAATACACGAACTTTTTCCTTTACACCAGGACCTAGTTCTAAACTATCCTTACGGTTAAAGTATTCAACACGGTGAACAATTCCTCCTCCACCATGAGGAACACGTAAAGAAGTATTTCTTACATCTTTTGAGTTATTTGCGAATAAGGCATTAGAAAGTCTTTCTTCAGGTGTTGGTTCTGTTTGTCCTTTTGGAGTTACTTTACCAACTAAAACATCCCCCTCTTTAACCTCTGCTCCCAAGCGAATAATTCCTTTTGAATCAAGGTTACGAGTTGCCTCTTTCTTTTCATTTTCTAACTCATTAGTGATTTCTTCATCACCCATTTTTGTATTACGAACTTCAACTTCATATTTTTCAATATGAATTGATGTATATACGTCATCACTAACTAATCTTTCGCTCATGATTACGGCGTCTTCATAGTTATATCCATTCCATGTCATAAAGGCAATAACAACGTTACGTCCTAAAGCCATTTCTCCACGGTCCATACTTGCACCATCAGCAAGAATATCTCCTACTTTAACCACTTCACCTGATTGAACAATCGGTCTTTGGTTAACGCATGTTGAGTTGTTTGATCTTTCAAATTTGATTAAATCATATTTCTTTAATTTTCCGTTAAATTCTCTAACACGGATTTCTAATGCATCAGCGTATTCAACAATTCCATCGCCTTCACAAACTACAGCAACACCAGAGTCCTTAGCAGCTTTAGCTTCAATACCTGTAGCTACAAATGGTGCTTCTGGGCGTAATAGAGGAATGGCTTGACGTTGCATGTTGGCACCCATTAGGGCACGGTTAGCATCGTCGTGTTCAAGGAATGGAATACAAGCAGTTGATACGGCAACAATTTGTCTTGGGCTTACGTCAATTAAAGAGATCTTTTCTACTTGTGATCCTTCTAATTCGTATGTTTCACCCTTATAACGGCAAACAACAACGTCATCAATAATTTCTTTATCATTATTTACTTTCGCGTTTGCTTGAGCGATATAGAATTCTTCTTCTTTATCAGCCGTTAAGTATATAATTTCATCAGTTACAAGTGGTTTCCCATTTGGTCCCGTGATAACTTTTAAATATGGAGTTTCAATAAATCCATATTGGTCAGCACGTGAATATGTAGCAAGTGAGTTAATTAACCCAATGTTTTGACCTTCAGGTGTTTCAATAGGACAAATTCTACCATAGTGAGATACGTGTACGTCACGTACTTCAAATCCTGCACGGTCACGGCTTAAACCACCAGCGCCTAGGGCTGAAATACGACGTTTATGTGTTAACTCAGATAATGGGTTAATTTGGTCCATGAATTGTGATAATTGGCTACTACCAAAGAATTCACGAATTGATGAAGTTAATGTACGAATATTAATTAAGTTTTGAGGAACTAAATTTCTTGTGTCATTCGATGTTGACATACGATCGCGAATGTTCTTTTCCATTTTTGTAAGACCGATTCTAAATTGGTTTTGTAATAATTCACCAATTAAACGTAAACGACGGTTACCTAAATGATCGATGTCATCAATTGATCCTACACCTGAATGTAAGTTCATATAATAACTTACAGATGCAAGAATATCAGACAATGTAATATGGTTACGATCTTCTGTTTGATCATTACCAACTACTTTAATTACTTGGTCATTAAATATTAATTCTACAGTTTCAAGAATAACTGAGTTACCTTCTAACATTTGTTCATATTCAAATGTTTTTCTTAAGACATGACGATATTTTTTTAATGAAGAAATATTATCATGAGTAACTAAATCATTTTTATTAACGATTATTTCCCCTGTTTCAGGGTTTACTATATCTTGGTTGTAACGATATTTTTTGTTTACAACTGATTCAAGTCTAGAAAGAACATCAAGTTTTTTATTAACTTTATAACGACCAACACTTGCTAAATCATAACGTCTAGTATCAAATAAACGGCTTGCAAGATATGTTCTAGCTCCATCTGGGGTAGATTTTTCCCCTGGACGTAATTTGTCATATAAGCTTTCTAAAGCGTCATCACTACCAAATGTATCATCTTTATCTAAAGTGTTTAGTAAAAATTCACTCTCACCGAACAAGTCTTTAATTTGTTTATTTGAATTAAGACCCATTGCTCTTAAGAAAGTAGTTAAATAAATTTTTCTTGATCTATCTAATTTAGCGTACCAAATATTCTTTGTACCTAATTCAAATTCAATCCAAGCACCGCGAGTTGGAATTACTTGACCAGCATACATTGTTTGCCCACTCTTCTTGTCAATTTCTTTAGAGAAGAAAACACCAGCGGAACGAATAATTTGTGTAACTATAACACGTTCAGCACCATTGATAACAAAAGTACCCCAAGGTGTCATCATTGGGAAATCACCTAAGAATATTTTTTGGTCCTTAATTTCGCCTGTTTCATTGTTTTTAAGTAAAACATCTACTTTTAATGGGCGTGAGTAATTAACATCATTCTTTTTAGCTTCCGGTATAGTATATTTTGGTTCTTCGAATTCATAACCATTAAAGTAAAGTTCAAACTTTTCACTATGATCTCTAATCGGTGAAATTTCTTTAAACAGTTCTTTAATCCCTTCATTGACGAACCAATCAAATGATTTGGTTTGAATCTCAATTAGATTAGGAAGTTCTACATTTGTTTGTACTCGAGAATAATTTCTTCTTACTCGATCTTTTCCATAAACCACATTTTTAAAGCTCAAAATAATCCACCTCACTATTTATTAAGCAAAAAAACAGCAGCCAAAATAATTTTATTGACATACTATTGCATTCTATTACTTTACCATATTAAAGTCAATTTGTCAAGATAGATACACATATTATTAGAATTTTGAAAAAAAGTTACTAACTAATAATAATTGTTTGTCAATGCATAAATGTTATTTCGTTTGCTGTTTTCCATATATTTCCATACTAGTATACCACAATTTTTTTAAATAATAAAATATTTTAATAAATTTTTTAAATAAACAAAGACTATCTTTCGATAGTCCAAAAATTAATAAGCTGTTTCAACAAAATCATCGTCTTTTGGGGTAATTTTAGAAATTAAATCCTCATAAAAATTAACTTCAGCCATTTGCATATAAGGAATTAACCAAATATATAATAAACCAAATGTAAATAATCCTAAAAGCATCCAACCAATGAAACTTATTCTTAGTTCAAACAACTTCATTTTATTACCATCCATTATTTTTCTGCTTAAACTAATCGCATCATCAACACTGATGTTTGGATCATCAGCCATTATATAAAAGACCATTGAATAACTAAAAGCCTTAATAATTCCAGGAATGATTAATAAAAAGGACCATAATAATACATATATTGAAACTAACAAACTTCCTAACATGTTTCTTATGAATTGTTTGAATCCCATAAATAAATCTTCAAACTTTGAATTTTGACCCCTAGCAATAATTAACAAATAATAACATAACCCAACATACATTGGACCCCCAATAATTAAAGCAGCTAAACCAATAGTCCAAGAACTTGCTACTGAAATAATTACATTTACAATTAAAATTCCTACAAAGATTTCACCAAATGAAGTTTTGACTTGATCTTTGGCAATAGATTTAATTCTTTGATTTGTCATATTACTACCTCCTAAATAATTATATCATTTTTTTATATATATAACAAGTTAAATTAAAAAAGAAAGGTATTATGACTTGAGCCATAATACCTTAATATATTTTTTGAAGTAATAATTTTTTTCAGTACACTATTTTTTAAATGCTTCAAATACTAAGTATCCACTATCTTTAGCAAGCTCTCCGCAATTTTGATACTTGCTTAGGATGAGTTTCTTTAGCGATAAAGCTCCTTGTTTTTTTTGAATAACAACGTATACTCTTCCGCCATCATTTAACATATCA
Organism: Bacillota bacterium; assembly: GCA_023410025.1. Taxonomy (GTDB): domain Bacteria; phylum Bacillota_I; class Bacilli_A; order ML615J-28; family CAG-698; genus JAEYQM01. Next base: position 3,020 of record JAEYQM010000022.1, on the reverse strand, counting down.
AAGGCTTCATCTATTATGCCGTGAACCACAGCTTTACCTGCCCTAATGGGCGGGTTTGTTATAATAACATCAAATTTATCTTTTACGTTCTCATATATGTTTGATTCAATAACATTGATATTTTTAATGTTATTATTTTTTGCGTTTTGTATTGTTAGTTCTACTGCTCTTTTATTGATATCAATTAAAGTAACAGTGCTTGATGGATATCGTTTAGCAAGCGATAAACCAATCACACCAACGCCACAACCCACATCAAGGATTTTTAAATTTCCTAAATCCGGTAGACTATTTAGAAGTACATTTGTTCCAAAATCAACACGGTTTCTTGCAAAGACTCCACTATCTGTAGTAAATTTAAGTAAGTGTCCACCATAGGTATAGTTAATAGACCTTGGATCGGATTTAAGATTTTCATCACTAATATAATAATGACTCATAAAAACCCCCTAGTCAATCCTATAAAGGTTTGACATTATTTTAATTCAACAACTGCACCAGTTTCTTCTAATTTAGCTTTTAAGCTCTTAGCTTCTTCTTCAGCAACGCCTTCTTTTAATGCTTTTGGAGCTGCATCAACGATGTCTTTAGCTTCTTTTAATCCTAAACCAGTTAATTCACGAACAACTTTGATAACGTTGATCTTGTTTGGTCCAACTTCTTTAAGAATTACATTATAAGTAGATGGTCCAGCTTGTACTTCTTCAGCAGCAACTGCAACACCAGCAACTGGAGCAGCAGCAGTAACACCGAATTCTTCTTCGATTGCTTTCACTAATTCATTTAATTCTAATACTGTCATCTCTTTTAAAGATGCAATAAATTCAGTAACATTAATTTTTCCCATTTTAAATTCCTCCTATTTATTTGTTTTCTGCAACAGCCTTAACCGCTAATGCAACATTGCGGATAGGTGCTTGTAATACACTTAGTAACATAGACAACATACCTTCTTTGTTTGGTAATGTTGAGTAAACTTTTAATTCAGCACTTGTCATAACTTTGCCTTCAACTACACCAGCTTTTACTTCTAGTTTGTCGTTTTTCTTTGCAAAGTCAAAAATGATTTTTGAAATATTAGCTTCGCCTTTTCCGTAAGCAACCGCACTTGGGCCACTAAATACTTGATCTAAACCTTCATATCCAGCAGCATCAGATGCACGTTTTAAAATATTGTTCTTAACAACCTTTAATTCGCAACCTTTTTCATGCAATTGGCTACGTAATACAGAGACTTTTTCAACTGTTAAGCCTAAATAGTCAACGAAAACTAAAGATGTTGATTCATTAAACTTAGCACTGATTTCAGCAACTTGTTCAGCTTTTTTGCTAATTGTTGTTTCTCTCATTTATTTCACCTCCATTGAAATAAGAAAACCTCTTTCGACAACGCAGGTCAAAAGAGGACGATAATTCAATATACTCTTTTTACCTCGGTAGGATTTTTAAGCACATGCCCCTACTGTCTACGGCTATAATCTGTTCTATTTTTTTATTAGGTATTTTATTTATTATTTTAAGTTAAAATATTAAGCTTCTGGATTAACTTTAATTCCAGGGCCCATTGTAGTAGATATTGCTATGTTTTTAATGTAAACGCCTTTAACAGTTGATGGTTTAATTCTTTGCATAGTGTGGAATACAGTTAAAATATTTTCAGCAAGTTTGTTGTTATCAAATGATACTTTACCAACGATAACTTGAATGTTACCATTTTTATCAACACGATATTCAACTTTACCAGCTTTGATTTCAGATACTGCTTTAGCAACATCCATTGTAACTGTACCAGTCTTAGCATTAGGCATTAATCCTTTAGGACCTAAAATCTTACCTAATTTTCCAAGTTCACCCATCATATCAGGTGTAGCAACGATAATATCAAAATCGAACCATCCACCCTTAATTTTGTCTAGGTATTCAACATCTCCAACATAATCAGCACCTGCTGCTTCAGCTTCTTTTGTTTTAGAGCCCTTAGTTAATACTAATACTCTTCTTGTTTTACCGCTTCCATGTGGTAATACAATAGCTCCACGTAAGTTTTGTTCAGCCTTACGAGGGTCTAAGTTTAAACGAAAAGCAACTTCAACAGTAGCATCAAACTTAGTGTAACTAGTTTTCTTAGCTAATTCAACAGCTTCTGCTAATGAATATACCTTACTAGCATCTACTAACTTTGCAGCTTCTAGATACTTTTTACCTGTTTTTGCCATGTTTTTTCCTCCTTTGTGGTCTAACGGAAATTCCTCCCACATGCTTAAAATTATTTTTAAGCATTTTTGAACAATTCGTTAGAAATTTTTGTTAATTAATTTTCAACAACAATTCCCATATTTCTAGCAGTACCTTCGATAATTTTCATTCCAGCTTCAACGTCATATGCGTTTAAGTCAGGTAACTTGATTGTTGCGATTTCACGAATCTTATCGCGTGAAATAGTAGCAACCTTAGTCTTCTTTGAATTTGAAGATCCACTTTGAATTCCAGCAAATTTCTTTAATAAATTTGATGCTGGCGGAGTCTTTGTTATGAAAGAAAATGAACGATCATCATATACAGTAATAATTACAGGGATAATATCGCCCATTTGTCCTTTTGTTGCTTCATTGAATTGAAGAACGAATTGTTGACCATTAACTCCCGCTTGACCTAAAGCAGGTCCAACTGGTGGAGCCATTGTTGCTTTACCCGCAGTAATTTGTAATTTAATGACTTTCGTAATTTTTTTCGCAGCCACGAGACGCACCTCCTTTTGTCTGTGTTGTGGTAATTTGAGTTATAAACTCTCCCACTAATAAATAAAATAGACACGTGATTATTGCACGCGTCCTTATTATACTATATAAGTATTTATAAGTCAATAAATATAAAAACAAGTTAACATAAATTTTTGTTATGTTACAATACATATGAGACTTTACTTGTTTAAAATACAAAAATGATTTATACTTATCATGAAGAAGATAACCACAACGAAATATCTTCATGAAGGAGTATAAATCACATGGCTATTATAT
>JAEYQM010000045.1 GCA_023410025.1 Bacillota bacterium | reverse complement strand
CTTTAACTGCATGCAATAAAGGGCCAGTTTTATATGTTTTAAACTGGAATGAATATATTAATGAAGACTTAGTGGAAGCTTTTGAAAAAGAATATAAGGTTCGTGTTGTTATCGATCCAGCTGATTCAAATGAAAGTATGTATACAAAAATTAAGTCTAAGACTACTAAATATGATGTAGCGATTCCAAGTGATTATATGATTCATAAATTATATAATGAAGGATTATTGCTTGAATTAAATATGGACTATTTACCAAACTATGTAAATGCCACATTTGATCCTAATTTAGAAGAACATCGTGATTCTTATTTCACAAACAATAAAAATTATGCCGTTCCATATTTCTGGGGAACACTTGGAATTATGTATAGCACAAAAAAAACTGGTGTAGAAGATCTTGTAAAGGAGAACAACTGGGAAGTGTTCTTTAATAAAGAATTGACTAAAGGTTTAAAAGTTGCAATGTATAATTCTAGTAGAGATGCAATTGCTGCTGGTGAATTGTTCTTAGGAATTGATTTAAATACAAAATCAGAAACTGATTTAAAACGAGTAGAAGATTTATTAAAAGGTCAATCTTACTCAAGTTGGGGAACTGATGATTTAAAGAGCTTTGTTGCTAATGGTAATACTGATATAGCTTTAGTATATTCTGGAGATTTCTTTGATATGTTATATGCAAGTATTGAATCAAATGATAAGATTGAATATAATTTACATGTTCCAACAACAAACAATGTATGGTTTGATGCAATGGTAATTCCAAACACTACAGGTGATGCTGTTATGGCTCATAATTTTATTAATTTTATGATTGATGAAGAAAATGCATTAGAAAATGCATTTGCAATTGGATATTGCCCAACATTATACAATGTTTACCAAGAACTTAAGACAGATAATGAATTTAAAAACATTATTGATACATATCCATATTATCCTGGAATTGTAACTAATGGTACAGTTTATAAAGATTTAGGTAACGAAATATATCAAAAATTAGAAATTATTTTAAGTAATGTTAAGGGTTAAGATGTGAGAAATCACATCTTTTTTTAATTGTATTTATTGGTTTTTTGTGATATAATCATTTTAAAAGAGGTGGTAGAAATGCTTAAAATAAATAATTTAACAAAAACATACGAAAATGGAAAAAAAGCAGTTTCTAATTTATCATTAGAAATTGCTTCAGGAGAAATATTTGGTTTTATTGGCCATAATGGTGCTGGTAAGACTACTACCATTAAGAGTATTGTAGGTTTAATTAATTTTGATAGTGGGGAAGTATATGTAGATGGAGTATCAATAAAAGATAATCCAATTTTATGTAAGAAAAAGATTGCATATATTCCTGACAATCCTGATATTTATGAATCACTTACGGGGATTCAATATTTAAATTTTATTGGTGATATATTTCAAGTAAGTAAAGAAGAGAAAAACACATTAATTAAGAAATATGCAGATATTTTTGAAATTACTAAAAATCTAGGTGATATGATTTCAACATATTCTCATGGTATGAAACAAAAATTAGTTTTAATTTCTGCCTTAATTCATAAACCTAAATTATTACTTTTAGATGAACCTTTTGTAGGTTTAGATCCAAAAGCAGCCTTTTCTGTAAAGCAAATAATGAGAGATCTATGTAATGATGGTGCATCAGTATTTTTTTCAACTCATGTATTAGAGGTTGCTGAAAAGTTATGTGATAAAGTAGCTATCATTAAAGATGGTGTAATTGTTTCTAGTGGAAAGATGGAAGAAGTTTTAGGTGATAAATCACTAGAAACTGTTTTCTTGGGGTTATTAGAAAATGCGTAGTTTTTGGATTCTATTTAAAGCAAATTTTATACATACATATAAGTTAAATTCCTTTAAAAGAAAATATGCTGATAAAGGAATTGTACTAAGAATATTAATTCCTTCTTTATTAGTGTTGTTTGCTATGTTTATTATAGCAATGGTTGGTTTATATATTTTTAGTATTGGTTTAATGTTTGTTAGTGCTGGTGATACTAGCCTAATATTACTATTTGGTATAACAATTGGACTTGGTATTTGTTTAATCACAACAATATCAAGGGCTAATGCAATTTTATTTGAGTCCAAAGATTATGATATGTTGATGAGTTTACCACTTGATACAAAAGTAATAATTTCTGAAAAAATAGCAAATTTATTATTAATTAATTATCTATCATTTGGACTATTTTATTTACCAACGATTGTAATTTATGCAATATATGCTAATCCGGGTGTTTTGTTTTATCTAATAGCACTTTTAGTTTTTATAATTGCACCACTTTTGATTATTACTATTTGTAGTTTTTTATCATATTTACTTGGAAGGTTACTTGCAAAATTTAAATATAAAAACTTAATTAAGAATATTGGAATGATTTTATTCTTTTTAGCAATTATGTCATTTAATCTTTTATCAGGTAAAACAGGGGAATATATTGAAAACCCAGAAGAACTTTCAAAATTTGTTGAGTCATTTAGAAATACACTATCAAAAATATTTTATATAAATACATGGGCTGAAAATGCCTTGAATGGAAATTATATTGATTTATTAAAATATGTAGCTATTTCAGTAATTCCAGCTATTTTATTTGTATATTATGTTTCTAAACAATTTGTAAATGCAAATGCAAATAGTAGGGTTGCATACACAAATAAAAATTATAAATTTACTGAACAAGATATAAATAAACCAACAATGGCATTATTTAAAAAAGAAATTAAAAGATATTTTTCAAGTGTTGTTGTAGTTATGAATACAATAGTAGGACCAATTATTGGAACAATATTTACCGTTTCATTTGTTTTTGGTGGAGATTTAATTAATCTTGAAGGATTAGGTATGGTTGAGGATCCATTAATTAATGTAATGATTATATGTTTAATTGGTACATTTACTAGTTCAATGATTACCACTTCAGCATCACTTATATCATTAGAGGGTAAGAATTTCTGGATCTTAAAATCTTCACCTATAAGTGAAACAAGTATTTTTAAAGCTAAGATATTGATGTCTACAGTTTTAGCTGTTCCATTTACACTAATTAATGCAATTATATCTTTAATATTTGTTAATAATAATATATTAACAATAATTCCACTTTTACTAATTCCTACATTAATGAATTTATTTATGAGTACAATAGGTTTATATATAAACTTAGTATATCCTAGATTAGATTGGAATAATGAAACTCAAGTTGTAAAGCAAGGTATGAGTGTAATGATTGCAATGGTTATTGGAATGGTATTCGGTGCAGGATTGATTGCTTTATCAATATATTTATTAAGATTTGGTTTTATTTTAATGTTTAGTGGAGTAATCATTTTATTATTAATATTGTTAGGTATATCAGTATTAATAATTAGTAAAGATGGTATTAAACGTTATAGAAATATAAAAGGCTAAATAGGGATTTTTATCCCTATTTTTTTATCAAAAAATAAAAAAAATACTTGCAAAAAATGGTTTTATTAAGTATAATAATAGAGACTTTATAGGGGTATAGTTCAAAGGTAGAACAGCGGTCTCCAAAACCGTCGATGTGAGTTCGAGTCTTACTACCCCTGCCAGTTGGCGATCGTGGCGAAGGGGTTAACGCACCGGATTGTGGCTCCGGCATTCGTGGGTTCGATTCCCATCGGTCGCCCCATTTTTTGAAATAAGTAGGTCTGATACATT
>JAEYQM010000026.1 GCA_023410025.1 Bacillota bacterium | reverse complement strand
CTAAGTAGATACCACTTTCAAATATTAAAAATGTATATTAGCTACTTCTGTAAATATATTAACAATTTTTTCTTTAGACGCAAGGCCTTAATAAGAAAATGCGAAAATCATTATATCTTAATAATATTAAAATTTATTATTTATAATCTTTGTGAATAATTATTCACCTTATAATTTATTATGTATCATATTACTAAGAGAAAACTAAAAATTTATATTCTATGATTTTAAAATATATTCCCAAGAATAAATACTCTTAATCGAATAATTGCATTTTTAATAATAATTTTTAATCATTATAATTAATTAACCATTTGGCTTGTCATTTACTGATAGCTTATCTATATAATCGGAAATATTAACATAATACAATAACTTAGCTGGTGTGTTTTCTAATTCTAGTTCAAAATTTGTTACTGAAATTCCAAACCATTTTCTTTGGTTTTCTAAGTGTTGATATGTTGAATAGAAATCTTTATTTCCTAAAAATTTAATCGGACAATCAGGACATATAGAATTCCTGCCATATATACTGAAGTAGCATTTTGAACCAATAAATATATCAGAATGATCATTAATCATATTATTAGAAGCATATAGTAAATCATAATTTTCATTAATAGCATATGCATGTAAATTTTGATTATTTGATATTGTTTTAAATATTCTACTTTCAATTGAAGTTATAATATTTCTTCTTATTTTTCTAATTTGACTTGCAAATAAATTTAATGAAGTTAGTAAAATTGCAATTTCTTGTTGAGTTGGATAAGGTAACATATTATGGCTACCAAAACATACTAATCCATTTAATACTCCATCTGAGAATAATCCACATATAATGACTGACCTAGTTGATTCTCTTTTCATTGTTAGATATAAATCAGATAAATCATCTTTTAAAATATCTATATCATTAATATATAAAATAGAGTCTTTTCTAATCTTATTTGAAAATGCAGTTGAAGCAGGATTATGGATATCAATTAAACCTTCCATAATGACCTTTGAAGTTTGATCAAATGACATTGTACATTGAAAATTGTCATCTTCTCCTTCAAATAAATATGCAAAGTCAAAATCAAAATATTCGCAAATTTTTGTCATTACCTCTTTAGAAAGACCATTAATTGTTTGTTTTTTTCCAACTAAAGCAATAGTTGTATAGAGGATGGAGTCAACCTTACTTACACGATAAGAAATGTTCTTGTAATCACCATTTTCTGGTTGCATTGACTTATCATAGAAACTTACCTGATTACTACCTAAATACTTAGAATAATAACATGCAAGGTCTGCCTTCACAAATAAATCATCATAAGATTCACCATCGAATGGATAAAATGAAGCTCCAAAACTTGATGAAACAAATATTGATACATCATCAATAGTAATTGGAAGTGATAGTGTCGTCATTAATTCTGACATTACAATTCTTCCCCTTGAAGGGTTAGTGTTCTTTATAAGTACACAGAATTCATCGCCACCAATACGTGCTATTAAGTTTTCTTCACCAAAGAAGTTATTTAAACGATTTGCATAATTCTTAATTATCTCGTTTCCATATGCATGTCCATATTTATCATTGATACCTTTAAAATCATCAATATCAAATACTAAAAACATATGATTTCCAGCATGACCTTTATTTGTAAGATATTCCTTAACTTGAATTGAGTAACTTGTACTATTAAGAAGTTTTGTTAATGAATCTCTTTTTGAAATATCTATTAATGTATCAAGTCTTCTTTTTTGTTCATCAATGTTAACTAACTTTGCTATTACCTTATATGGTTTTCCTTCTTCATATAAAGTAACACATTTTAAGTTAAACCAAGAGTAATTACCATTTAAGCACATAATTCTTATATCAGCATTATATGTTGATCTAATATTTTTTATATCACCAACTAACTCTGTTAATATAACAACATCATCTTGATGAATCTTATTCATATCTCGAATATTTGTATAGAATCCATTAATTTCTTTAGGAAATCCAAATTCATCAATACATTTTTTAGTAGCTATAAGCTTGTCTTCATTAACAATATATTCTAGAATGAATTCATCACTCATTTCAAAAAATATACTTGTTCTTTGAATTTCTTTATTTAAATCTTGTAAAGTTTTAATTTGATTAGAAATATCCATTAAAACAGTGTGATAATGTACTAAACTATATTCATTTACTTTTCGACAATTAATAGATGCCCAAAAAACATTTCCATCTTTTTTAACAAGTCTTAATTGTAATAACAATAAATCTTCATTTTTATCTATTTCATTTAATAATAGTTCCTTATCTTCTATATAAACTAAGTCTAAAAATGATTTTACATTGTTTTTAAATTCTGATTTTTTATATCCCAACATTGTATAAAAACTATCGCTGACAAATGAAAATTCTAAAGACTCTGCACGCATCTTAAGTACTGCTCCAGGAATAGTAGCTACTAAGTTTTTAATTTCAGTGTTAACAGCTTTACTTTCGGTAATGTCAAGCATGACAATTGTACAAGTGTCTTGATTTTTACTATATGTAAGATATAAATGTACCCATTTAACACTTCCATTTTTAGATGCCATTCTTATACTAAATTCATTATGTAATCCATCAATTACATTTTTAATTTCTTCATTAAATTGTTCTAAATCATCACGGTAAATTAAATTTAATAAACTATTTTTAAAATTAGATTCTATTTCTTGATCACTAAAACCTATCAAATTATTTAATCCTTTATTCTTATAAAGGAATTTATAATTTTCAGATGTTTTTACTAAAACGATAGTCCCTTCTTTTAGATTACTTAAAGACTCAATCTGCAAGGACTTCTTCTTAAATTGTTTGTGACGAAATGTTAGGTAAGTTAATAAGTAGATAAAGAAAACGGAGATAATTAGAATTGTTTTAATTAAAAAACTTAATGTTACTGATTCTAAATTTGATATCCCAAAATCAACATGAGTTGCATCTGAAAGAAGTATTATAGTTAATCCATTATAATTTCTAAAATGAAAATAATATTTTCCATCAGTTTTAACAGATAATATACCAATATCCTTATTCTTAATATAGTCACTTATATCATTTATCTTTTTATCATATACCTCAATATTTTTTAAATCAGTAATAACATCATTAGTTGTAATTTTATTAAAGACATAATTGCCTTGTTTTCCAACTACTATTAATTTATCGTTTTCAACCGGAATAAACTTTCCTAAAAAAGCATCTAGATTTATATTTTCATTAACTAATACGCCAACCAATTGATCATTTTCAATAATTGGTACTAAAATTACTATTGGAAAATCATCAGTTATAAAATTAAATTCATTGTTATCAAATTTTTCTTTATATTCACTATTTAAACTACTGTAATCAACTATTTTTAGACTTCCAATATTCTTATAATTATTAAGAATAGTTATATCTTTAGAAGTTACATATTCTTGGGCAATAAGTTCTAAGTCATCTTTAATACGAGTAATAGAATTGTTTAAGTAATTATAAACAACTTCACTTCTTAAACTTAATCCATCTGCAACAATACCTAAAAAACCTTTTTTTTCCTTAGCTTTAAAATCTATACCATTGATTGTTAACAAAACTAAAGTTAAGAAAATGATCACATTTGTTATTATAGTTAGCCGCTTTTGACCATTAACCACATCATTCACCTATTTTCTTATAAACTAAAACTTTAAAATCCATTGATACATCTATTTTCACATTTTCAACATTCTCAACTTCGATTTTTGTTTTATAAAAGTATGGTGTCATTTTTATTAATGAATAGGCATCATCAATAATTTTTTTATACTTAATGTCTTTCTCTTCAACAATCCTAAAACTTTCGAATACAGGTATTTTTTCTTCTTTTAAAAATACATTTTCATATAGTAATCCTTTTAATTCAATTAAGTGGTTTTTATTAGGAATTACTTTAATAATATAATTTTGAGAAACTCTTCTAAACTCCTTTTCATCATGAGGAGTAAAATTACTTAAAATGGCTTCAAATTCATTATTCTCGAAGGGCATATCAAATATTGATGCAACAACAAATAATATATCCTTGGCTCTTTTTGAAGCTTTAAGGCACGCATATTTTGAAACGTCCATTCCAACTACATTAATTTCTAAAAGTCTTTTAATGTTTGTTGAGTAGTACCCATCACCACATCCAACATCTAATAAGGATTTAATATTATATTTTTTTAAAACTTCAATTATTCCTAATAATAAATTATCGTAATATCCTTTTTCTAAGATTTGATATCGAGCATCAACCATAATTTTGTTATCACCACTATTTGTTTGGTTTAATAACAGATTTATATATCCCGATTTCCCTTTATCAAAACTATGATTATTATTACAATAAAATCTATTAACATCCTCTATTAATTTTTTAGAGCAGACTGGGCACTTCAAAATATCACGCTTTCTCATTATTTACTTTTATTTTTTAAATTGATTTGCAATTACAATTTTTAATTCATCATTATTTGAATTATTGGCTATTTCTAACCATTTTTTATATTCTTCTATATTTCTATCTTGGTAATGATACAGAACATATATAAAACTTAATATATGCATTTTTAGTGCTGCTTTTTTCATTAAATCTAAGCAATATTTAGGACCATATTCAATTTGGCTTGTCCCTAAATAAATACTAGCTAAAGCATACATTGATTCTGGGTGACCTAAATTAGAACCATATTTATAGTATTCTATGGCCGTAAGTAAATCTTTATTAACTCCATATCCATTTATATAGCAATTACCTAAAAAGAATGAACTTAAAACGGATGATTTACTTCTTTTAAAATATTCAATTCCAATTTCTAAATTATTCTCTTCCATGGCAATTTGTCCAAGATATGACAAATAATAATCATAACAATAATTTGATAAATATTTTTTAGCTTTATCATATTCCTGATTATCAAAATAATATTTTGCTAAGTAAAATGATGAATATTCATCGTTTATTTTCATTAAATCCTCAATTGCTTGGTAATTATCATTATTGTTTAACAAATTAAAATAGACATTGTATTTTTTGTTTTCTTTATTATTAATTCTTGATTTGCATAATCTAATTATACCACGTTTAAACAATTTGTTCTTACAATCTTTTATAACAATAGATAATTTATCATATTCTCTACAAAGTAATAAATTATGAATAGTATCGAAATACATTATATATTCCCCTCTAAAATAAAAACTTTTATAACTAAGCCTATTTATTTATGTTTTTTGAAAACTCTAATAAATCATCAAAATTACCCTGATAATCAGTTTCAATTGTTGCATTTTTTGAATTTATTAAATTATCAGTTAATAAAAATGTTTTTATATTTAATTTTTTAACTACTAAATCTTCTAATACATCATTTCCAATCATAATACATTCTTCAGGATTTAAATTAAATTTATTTAATACTTCTTCATAATATTTTATATTTGGTTTTGCATAAGTACTATTTTCATATGTAGTTATATAATTAAAATCATTAGGTTTTAAATTAGCCCATCTAATTCGTGAATGGGTTGCAATACTTGGAAACAAAGGATTAGTACAACAATAAATATTTAATTTTTTTTCTTTAAATATATCAATTAATTCTTTTGCTTTAGGTGTTGGTTTTGTAAACTTAACTAATGTTTGAAATTCATTTTCATATAAATCAACAAAGCTTGAGGCAATTTTATTTTCATCTTTTATATAACTAAAAAATACTTGCCAAAACCTTTGTTCGTTTGTCATTAAACCATCATTACCAATCATAGCATTAATGCCCATTGATAAAGCATTCATAAATAATTTTAAATCAAATTCTTTAAATTTAGAAGCTATTACTTTAAAATAACCATCTAAAAATTCTTCTTGATTCATCGGTAATAATGTTCCATCTAAGTCAATCAGTATATTTTTTATCATGTTATACCTTTCTTAAAGTTTTTTTATCCATCCACAAATTCCATTTTTCTTAATTAGTCTATAGCCTTCATAATCATTAAAGATTAAACTAACTACTTCTCCCTTAACAACCTCTAAGAAATTATTAGGGCAATCATCTATAGAATAATACTTTTCTTTTACATTTGCGATCATTTCATTTTTAATGAACATTATTTCACCAGTTTGAATGACCTTAACCTTTGAAAAGTAAATATCTTTTTTTAAAATTTCAATTTCAAAATTAGGAAAACATATTCCACGGCTATTTCCATATCCATCTTGATTTTCTTCAATTAATATTTTTTCAAAACTATCTTCAGAATAAGTTTGATACTTATACCCATCTTTAGTTTTTGTAATTTCAAGTAAATTTAATTGTCCCATATTTGTTGCTGCATAGCCGCCATCAATACAAATTATTTTCTTATTTAAATCAATTATAACATTATTGTCATATTTATCTAAAACATACATTGAGGTTGGATAGTGTCCACAAATGACAATATAATCTTCATTGTGTCCAAGATTATAGAAATTATTTAATCTAGTTTTATCTTTAAAACTACTTTCAAGTAATCCATTTTTATTTATTCCAGCATGAACAAGCAAAAAATCTTCAACAATATAATATGTATTTAATGTCTTTAAGAAATTAATTTCGTTTTTTAATTTTTCTTTAATTAATCTTTGTAATTTTTCTGGATTATCTTCTTTTAATTCAATTCGTAATTGATTGATAATACTAGTTGGATTATTAATTCTTTTTGAAAAAAATTCTAAGTTTTCTATTTCTAATGATCTTAAAAATTCATAGTCATTATTTCCAATAGTGACAAAGACATTAGGCTTTTTGGATAATTCATAAATGTATCTAAGTGTTGATAATGAGTCAGCACCCTTTTCAATTAAATCACCTATTATAAATAAGTAACTATCATCACTTACTCTTGAAACATGTTTTTTTAATAAATCTATTCCCCCATGTACATCACTAGTGATATATATCTTATTGCTTATAGGAAAATTCAATGACATATTTAACTCCAATATTTATTTAGGAACAAGTTAATCATTTTTTCATGAACATCACAGAAGCCGTTATCTTGTTCAATATAGCCTCCACCATTTGTAATATAACACATACCAATATTTTTTTCAGGATTAAATAACATATAGCTTTTAGCACCATATGCTGAACCAAAGTGACCATATAAGCGACGATTATCGAAATAATCTAATATTTGTATTTGTAATCCTTTTGCTCTATATGAACTATCTATTCTTGAGAAGCCTTCCCAATGTTTTGTAAGCATCAGGTTAATTGTATTTTCTTTAAATAATTGATTCCCTTTATATATTAACATATTCATGATCTTAGAAAGATCTTTCATACTTATGAAAAGTCCACCAGCAGGTCCACGGAAATTTTCTCCCAATGGGAATATTTCATATTCGTTTTTCAAGAAATCTTCTCTTGTTCTACTGATTTCTATTTTTCCTGTTAAGAATGAATATAATGTTGCTACGTCAGTATTTTTAATATCCGAAATTTTAAATGATCCATCAATGTCAAGTGGTAATAATACTTCTTCTCTAATAAATTTTGTAAATAATACTCCAGATACCTTTTCAATAATACATGCTAATATTCCGCAGTTAAAATTTGAATATATGAAAGTTGTACCAGGTTTATTAATATCAAATGTCCCTTGATAGAAATATGGACTATCAACAGTTAATAACTCTTTTAAAGTTATTTTTTTATTTGTACCATTAAAGTAGTCATATCCACCTTCTTGGTAATTACCATCAATAATACTTGATGTTTGTGTCATTATCATCTTTAAATTAATTATATCATCAGGAAACTTTGGATTTCTTACTTTAAATCCTAAATATTTGCTTATATCTTCATCTAAATCAAGTTTGCCTTGTTCGTATAATCTCATAACTCCTAAAGCTACGATTATTTTTGAAACAGAAGCAATTCTAAAGACAATATTACTAGTTACTTCCGTATTTTTTTCAATACTACCTAGTCCATAGTTTAGTTCTTCAACAATCTTACCATCTTTAATAATTATGGCGCTTGCACCAACAAGATTTGCATCTTTATTAATTTGCTTAAACATTTCCTTCATTTATATCACCTATTTTTAATTTTATCATATTATCCGGTAAATTGCAAAGAAAACTTAACGATAAGTATTTTTTATAAAAAAATATTTTTTTAAGTTTATTATTTAATGATTATTATTTAATGATTAGTTCCTATAAAAAAATGATGACATAATCATCATTTTCTTTCTCCTATTACTCTTGCGATTTTAACACCATTTGCACCTGCTTGCGCAAGTCCTCTTGTAAGTCCGGCACCGTCTCCACCAACAAATAGATTTCTAATTTTTGTTTCAAAATTACTATCTACTTCAGCTCTATCACTATAAAATTTTGCTTCTACTCCATAGAATAGGGTATGATCATTTGCAATACCTGGTGTTACTTTATCTAATGCTTCAATCATTTCAATTAATGATTTCATTGTATTATAAGGTAGGATTAATCCTAAATCACCTGGAATGGCTTCTTTTAATGTAGGAATAACGAAACCTTCTTGAATACGTTTTGGAGTGCTTCTTCTACCTTTAATAATATCTCCATATCTTTGAACAATAACTGATCCATTAGATAATTTATTGGCAAGGGATGAAATTTGTCTTGCATATTCATTTGGATCTTTAAATGGTTCATTAAATTCGTGAGATACTAGTAATGCGAAGTTAGTATTTTTACTTCCTAATTTATGGTCATGATAAGCATGTCCATTGCATACCATGATACCATTCCAGTTTTCAATAACAACATGTCCGCTTGGATTAGAACAGAAAGTTCTAACCTTTGTACCTACACTTGTATTATAGATAAACTTTCCTTCATATAAATATTTATTAATTTCATCCATGATAATATCATTAGTTTCAACACGAACTCCAATATCAACACGGTTATTTTTAAATACTACACCATATTTACTTAAAGTAGGGATTAACCAATCAGATCCACCGCGTCCAATTCCAAGAACAACATCTTCACTTTCAATTCTTGTCCCATTTTCTAGAATAACACCTTTTACTGATTTATCTTCAACAATTATATCGCTAACAGCTGTTTTAAATAAGTAATCAATCTTACCCTTCATTTCTTGGTTAATGTTTTTTAATACTTGTAAATTAACTTCTGTACCAAGATGACGAACTTCACTACGTAATAATTTTAGACCTGTAGCAATACCTTTTTTCTCAATTTCTAATACTTCATGGGTATTTGGATTAGTTAATTCTTCAGGGGCACCATGTTTTAGGTTAATTTCATCAACATATTTAATTAAATCTAAAACTTCATCAGAACTGATGTAATCACCCATCCAACCACCAAATTCACTAGTGATGTTGAATTTTCCATCTGAATATGCTCCACTTCCACCAAACCCACAAGTCATTGAACAACTAGGTTTACAACCACTATATCCACTACTATCTTGAGGACATTGTTTTATTTTACCCATAATTATTGGACATTTTCTATCATAAATATCATGTCCTTTATCAATTAATAATACTTTTTTTTCAGGGCTTTTAACCATTAATTCATATGCAGTAAAAATCCCCATTGGCCCTGCGCCAACAATGATTACATCATATTTTTTCATATTAAATAATCTCTTTCATAATGATTGTTTGTTCACGGTCTGGTCCAACTGAAAAACATTTTATTTCCACGCCAACAAGTTCTTCAATCTTCTTTAAGTATTTCTTACAGTTTTCAGGAAGTTCATCGAAGCTATTAACATGTGTAATGTTTTCTTTCCAACCAGGTAGAGTGATATAGTTAGGTTTGCAACGACTAAAATCTTTTAGTCTTGCTGGAATAGTTTCTATTGTTTTTCCATCTAAATCATAACTAACACAAATCTTTAATTCATCAAATCCTGTAAGTACATCAAGTAACATAATTGATAAGCCCGTTAAACCATTAATCATCGTAGAGTATTTTAATACAACACTATCAAACCATCCGATACGACGTGGTCTATTAGTTGTTGCCCCATACTCATGACCAATTTCACGGATTTGGTTACCAATTTCGTTATTTAGTTCAGTTGGGAATGGTCCCTCACCAACTCTTGTTGTATAGGCCTTTACAATTCCTAACACGTCACTAATTTTATTTACTCCAAGTCCTGAACCTACAACAACTCCACCACTTGATGGATTAGATGAAGTAACAAATGGGTAAGTTCCAAAATCAATATCTAGTAAGGCTCCTTGAGCTCCTTCAAATAATATTTTGCTTCCTTTATTATATTCACTATTAATTAAACCAATTGTATCAGTTACATAAGGCTTAATTATTTTTCTTATTTCATTATATTCATTAATAGAATCTTTGCTAATTGGTTGTCCACCAAGTCTTTGGATCTCTTTATTTTTCATTTCTAAATGTTTTATATATATTTCTTCAAAATCATCACTTACAAAGTCAGCCATTCTAATTCCAATTCTAGCAACTTTGTCAGTATAGGCAGGACCAATTCCTTTTTTGGTAGTCCCTATTTTTAAATCTCCAAGTGCTTCTTCAAGTAGGGCATCGATTTCACGATGATAATCAAAAATAACATGAGCACGATCACTAATATATAAGTTTTCACATTTAAATCCATAAGATCTAATTTCTTGTAATTCCTTTATTAATCCTTTAGGATTAATAACCATACCATTACCCATGATATTTTTTTTATTACTATCAAAAATACCTGATGGAAGTAAGTGTAATTTATAGGTATTATTATTAAAAACTATTGTATGCCCTGCATTGTCACCACCTTGATAACGTACAATAACATCTGCTTTTTCACTTAAATAGTTTGTAATTTTACCTTTTCCCTCATCGCCCCATTGGCTACCAATTACAACAACAGCTCTACTCATTTCTTATACCCACTCTTTCATATATATATTTTACGTTTCTTAGATAATATCTTACATCAAAACAATCTTCGATTTCTTCTTTACTTAAAATATTTAAATTTGTAACTAAATCTTTAAAATCTAAATCTTCATCATATGCTTTAAAAGTTGTTTTTTGGATTAAATCATATGCTTCTTCACGACTATAATTTTTAGTAACTAGTTTGTTTAGAACACGACCAGAAAAGACAACATTATTTGTAAGGGAAATATTTTTAAGCATTCTTTTTTCATTTACAAGTAATTTATCAACAATTCCAGCAAATCTACCTAACATATAATCTAGAAGTGTCGTTGCATCAGCTAACATAATTCTTTCTGCTGATGA
The DNA here is from genome assembly GCA_023410025.1 of Bacillota bacterium. Taxonomy (GTDB): domain Bacteria; phylum Bacillota_I; class Bacilli_A; order ML615J-28; family CAG-698; genus JAEYQM01. The sequence goes on along the minus strand of JAEYQM010000026.1, from coordinate 1,055 downwards.
ATGAGATATATCACGTTCATGCCATAAATTATTATTTTCAAAGGCAACATTTACATAACTTCTCATTATTCTGCTACATCCACAAATATTCTCACTAGCAATTGGATTTTTTTTGTGAGGCATTGCTGAAGAGCCTTTTTGACCCACATCAAAATACTCAGATACTTCCATAACTTCTGTTCTAGATAAATGTCTAATTTCTGTAGCTACTTTTTCCATTAATGAAGCAATTTGTGCTAGAGTAAATATATAATGGGCATGTCTATCCCTAGATAAGACTTGTGTAGATATTTTTGCATATCCTAACCCTAATACTTTACTAGCAATTGATTCAATCTCCACAGGTAAAACGGTAAAATTACCAACGGCACCACTCATTTTAATTTGTTCAATATCACTACAAGCCATTAAAAAGTTATTTTTAACTCTTGTTAATTCATCATAATATAATGCCCATTTTAAACCAAATGACGTAATTTCCGCATGCATGCCATGGGTTCTACCAATACATGGAGTATTTTCATATTGTATAGCTTTGTTTTTTAATACATTTAATACTTTATCAATCTTTTTAATTAATATTTGATTTGCATCTTTTAGAATCAATGCATTTGCACTATCAACTATATCAGTTGAAGTCATTCCATAATGAAACCATTTCTTCTCATCACCCAAGTATTGACTTACGCATCTTGTAAATGCAATAACATCATGTTTAGTTACTTCTTCAATTTCTTTAATTCTACCAACGTCAAAAGAAGCATTATCTCTTATCTTTATAAAGTCAGATAAAGGAACAATGCCTAATTGTGTCAATGCTTCTAAGCTTGCTAATTCTACTTTTAAAAAACTTGCGAATTTATTCTCCTCGCCCCAAAGTTTTTCCATTTCCGGAGTGCTGTATCTACTAATCACTTTTACACCTCGTTACAACTAATTATACCATAATTATAATTTTTTCCAAATTGAAATCGCTATTATAATTTATGATTTTTATATTGTTCTTTTAAAATTGAAAACGGTGCCGGTCCTGTATCTAGATAAATTTTATGGAA
>JAEYQM010000048.1 GCA_023410025.1 Bacillota bacterium | reverse complement strand
AATACATTGGACCTTCAACAAGATCTTTACAAATCTCATTTAATAATTTCTCAACATTATCGCCATTCTTAGCACTTATATAAAAAGTTTCTTTGAAACTATGAGCCTCATTAAATTTTATAACATTTTTCATTAATCGATCTTTATCTTTTATTAAATCGATTTTATTCATTACCAATATTACATCGGTGTTTAGTTTCTTTAATAATGAACAAACAAATTCATCACCTGTACCAAAGTCTTCAGTTGCATCAACTAACATTAAGATTAAATCAACATCTTGTAATGTGTTAATTGATAAACGATTCATAAAACTCCCAAGTTCATGTTTTGGTTTATGGATACCTGGTGTATCTATAAAAATTATTTGTTCATTTTCAGTGGTATAAACACCACTTATTTTATTTCTTGTTGTTTGTGGTTTAGGACTAATTATTGAAACCTTTTGTCCTAAAATATAATTCATAAATGTTGATTTACCAACATTAGGACGCCCTATTATGGCGACAAAACCTGATTTAAAACCCATTATAATACCTCTTTATCAAATGAATAAGGCAATAAATCTTTTACCTTAAGCAACTTGTAATCTTTCTTTAAATTTGTCATTATAATTTCACATTCAGGATGCATTAGTTCAATTATAACTTGGCGACATGCGCCACATGGTGATATTGGTTTTTCTACATCCCCTATAATCATCATTTTATCAATATCATCAATTCTATATCCTGCTGAATAAACTGTAAATAGAGCCGTTCTTTCAGCACAATTTGATAGTCCATAAGATGCATTTTCAACATTACATCCAGTTATGATTTCACCATTTTTAAGTAGCACGGCAGCCCCTACTTTAAACTTAGAATATGGTGAGTAAGAATTATCAAATACTTTTTTGCAAGCATTATATAATTTGTCCATTATTTCCTCCTATAATTCTTTTCCAATATTTCTTCTTGCAAGCCAAACATTTCTTTTTCATCTTCAGTTGTCATATGATCATAACCCATTAAATGTAATAATCCATGACATAATAAAAATGAAAATTCCCTCTCAATAGAATGTTCATAGTTTAATGCTTGTTCGTATATTTTAGGAACACAGATAAAAATATCACCCATACTTTCAGGATCTTCATCATCCTCAAAGCTTATTACATCAGTTGCATAATCCTTATCTCGATATTCTTTGTTTATTTGTTGAATTTCTTCTAATCCAACTAAAATTAAACTTGCTTCTTTATCAATATTAAAACGAGTTGTAAATTCATTTTCCAAATCGATTATAATCTTGTTTTCGTCAAATTTAAGTTCTCCAAAATTATTATATAAATTTACTTTCATATTATTTCCTCTAATAAAACGACAATTATTATTTTATAAATTAATCCAAATAAAAACCCTAACATACAAGCATCTAAAAAAATAAATATAAATTAACTTTTTCTTAATTGTTAGGATGAATATTATAAAAATATAAAATTACATTACATATTATAACACTAAATGGCGAATTCTTCAACACAAAATAAAAATTATCAAATTTTTATTTTAATTTTCATAACATTATACAAAATAAAAAGCCAATAGATTAAACTATTAGCCTCATTTCTAAAAAATTAATCTTTTTGGCAAAGCATTATAATACCAGCAATACCACTTACAAATAATAATGAACATACTTTAAAAGCAGTTGAAATTTTTTCATTTCGTTTTATTCTGATTAAATAAATTATTGTCATGGGGACAGTCCATAACAAACTAACCATACCAAAAATTCCACTTATATAGAGTGATAAATTAGTATAATTGGCTATTACCCCTATAATCATGAAAATTGAAGTAAATACAACAGCTGTTGTACTTCTTTTTGGACCCTCTTCTACGTATTCAACTTCATCTGTTGAACAACCACATTCATAACACACTACTGCGTCATCTTGCAATGCATTTCCACATTTTGTACAATATTTCATATTTTCTCCTCCTTATAACCAATAATATGAATTGTATGAATCAATCGATAAAATTAAAAATATTAAAACTGCTATGCAGCCAAAAATTAATCCTAAAATTAAATAAACATTTTTTTCTTCAGTTAAACCTTTAATCGATGTAATTATTGCGAGTAAAGGAGTTGAACGAATACCAACATTAATAACAAAAGAACGTAATGAATCAAATAAAGCAATACTTGTTGTTATGTCAATCAAGTAAAGTATAGCATGGACTAATGAAAGTATACCAAATGTAAATGCCATCCACCCAATTTTACTATTACTAGTTGTTGCTTGTTTTTCTATTTTTTGTTCTTCATCAATTGTACTTTTTTTCTGAACATTTGTACTTTGTCCAGAAATTTTTTTCCCAGGAACCATACAACCACATTTAGGGCATAATACCGCTTCATCCCTTAATTCATTTCCGCACTTTGAACAAAACTTCATTTAAAATCCTCCCACTTTACTTAGTAAATTTAACTCAATTATATAATGTATTTAAAATAAATACAAGAAGTTTTTAAAAAAAATTCTAATTTATGATAAAATTAGAATATTTTAGACATTTATTAAAGGTTGAAACTCACACAAATTTAAATATTCTTTCACAATAAACTTCAAATAAAAATTATTTTCATCTTCTTCTACATTTAGTAAATCAAACGAAATTAATTTTTCAAGTTCATGATCATATGTTTTTGATTTAATATCCTGTATTGCAAGTTCTTTAGCTTCATCTAACTCATACTTAATATTAAATGACATAACTTCATAATGATAAATATGACTTAATTTAAAATACTTTAAATTAATTATATTTTTGAAAACAATATTTTCGTTTTCATATATTTTCTTTTTATATTTATTATTAATTATTATTTTCTTATCAATTTCTACTTTCCCTGTACGTATTGTTATTTCTTTGGTTTTAGGAATGGTTATATGCTTATAATCAGTTACTTCACCAATTATTACTCCTTTTGGTTTAATATAATCATCCCCTCCAATATGATATTTTCGGTTTCCAGAAACAATTAAATCACCCTTCATAACTGACTGATTTATTGATACTAAAACAACACCCTTTTGTACATAGGTAATTTTCACAATGCCATCATATTTACTATAAAAGTTTCCAACTATTTGGTTATCGACATATTGATATTCATATTTATCTAGCTTTTTTATGTCAACATCTAAAAAAGATCCTGTTTTTTTAACACTTATCCATTCATAATAATAAAACTTAACTTTAAGGCTTTTATTAATATTTAATATTGAATCATTTAAAGTAAAAAAAGGACCCTTCTTAACAATAAAGTTTTCTAGATGGTCTTTTACTTCTTGATCGTAAGTATTATAATTTACAAAGCGAATCTTAACAAAACTTTTGTTTTGATAAATCAGAAGAAAAGAAATTAAAAATAAAAATATTACTGATATTAAATGCTTTTTTAGAATTCTTAATAATTTTTGACGATAAACATTTGTATATTCAATTTTTTCAATTGAGCTAAATAATTTAGAAATACTAGCTTTATCAGTATAAAAAAGTAATTTGTCATCTTTTGATTCAAGATTATTAATATTCAATTTATTTAAATGTTCTTTTTCTTTTTTATCAATTGATACTCTGAATTCTTTCATTTATCAATTATTATTTGGGATATAATCCCGCTAATTTCTATCATATAATTATCCATCTTTTTAATTTTTAAAAAATCGCCATTAATAGTATACATATCAACCATTATTTTATTTTCGCTTATGTCATTAAGTTTTAAATAATTTTCAATAATTATTTTTTCATTTTTAAAAATTGTTAATTTAATTCTACTGTTCATCTTCATAGTATCACCGTTTAATACTATGAAATACTATCTATAAATATGAAAAAAAAGACTGATTTCAGTCTTTATTTTTTAGAAACTACGGCTGCGAAAATTATTTTTCTTAGCTGCTCTTTTTTTCATTTTACGAACATCACTTGGTTTTAAGAAATGTTCACGTTTGCGTACTTCGGCAAGGGTACCTGATCTTGATACGTCACGTTTAAATCGTTTTAAAGCATCCTCGATTGTTTCGTTTTCACGAACTATGGTTTTTGGCATTGTTGGTCCCTCCCTTCCGCTTATAAATTCACTAATATTATACTATAAGGAATTTAAAAAGTAAAGATTTTTTCAAATCTTTTTTTCATATTCTATTTTTCGTGAATTTTAGCAATCAAGCTAGAAGCTAAGGCTAGGTATTTATTTGATACTATTTTAAAATCAATTTTTAATTTTTCGCTCATTCCCTTTAAATCTTTGAATGTTGCAACATTAAACCATTGTAGAGCTTGGAATGTTCTCCAAAGTAAGAAACGATTATATTTATCATCATCAACTTCATCAAAATATACATTTAATAAATTTAATCCATGTTCTAATTTTATATTTGCAAAACATGCAATATCATAAATTGGATCATTGTTTCCAGAAAACTCAAAATCAACAACAGCTATATCATTACCATTTATAATAAAATTAGATGGTTGAGAATCACCATGACACAATACTAATTCTTGGCTTAATAAGAAATCTTTATATTTTAAAAACTTATTTTTTAAATCTAAATATTCTGTAGGAAGGGTAAACCCTAAATCTTCATTTACTTTTTCATAATTTTCTAATCTTTCGAACGGATTATAATTATTTACAGCTTTTAGACCACTATTATGAATTTTCTTAAGTAACATGCTAACTTTTTCATAAGGAAACTCTTCACATGTATGTAAAGATATACCGTCAATATATTTTGATACTTTTTCTCCACTAACAGTATCTAAAAATACTGTTTCATTAGATATTCCTAATTTTTCCATTAACTTAATATTTTCTTTTTCAATATCTCTATTAACAAATTTTTCTGAATAATCGCCAGGAATTCTAAAAGTATAATATTCTTCATTCATTTTCATTACATAAGTGTAATTACTCATTCCCCCTAGTAATCTCTTTACAATCTCCGCTTTTTGACCTGAAAATATTGCTTCAAATCGATTTTTCACTATTTCCTCATTCATTATTTATCTCTCCAGCTTTTCAAAAATTGGGCTAATTTGTCTATTGCCTGTCCCCTATGGCTTATTTCATTCTTTTCTTCAAGACTCAACTCTGCAAGTGTTCTACCGTCCTCAATGATAAATAACGAGTCATAACCAAATCCATTATTACCGACAAAATCATAACCAATTCTACCATTTAACCTACCTTCAAAAGTATAGGTATTATCATTTGTAACTAAGCATAATAAAGAAATAAAGTAAGCATCACGGTTGGTAACATCTTTTAACTCATCCAATAATTTTAAATTATTTTCTAGACTTGTTGCTTTTTCACCGGCAAACCTGGCTGATTTAACTCCAGGTAAACCGTTATATAAACATACAAGCCCTGAATCATCACTTAAGGTTGGGATATTAAATTTATCAAAATAATGTTTAGCTTTTAAATAAGCATTACCAATAAATGTATCTTCTGTTTCTTCTACTTCATCAAAATCAGCTAAATCATTTAATGTGATAAGTTCAATTTCAGGATTATTTAATTTGTTTTTTATTTCAATTAATTTATGTTCATTTCTTGTTGCTAGTAATATTTTCATTTTGACCTCATATTTTTTACATTTATATATTATACTATTTTTTCAATTTTTTATCAACACATACACTAAAATTATTTTTGATAGGTTTTTTCATTTACTTTTATAATTACTTTATTAATTCCATGTGTTTTCAAAGACAGTGATAATAAATCAAGTAGCTCATTCACTTCACTTTTTAAATATAAATCATTTACTTCATAAGTAATTACTTCATTATCAATTTTATAGTCAATTAATTCAAACAAAAATACTGATTCAAAGAAAAAATCAACTTTTATTTTATTTCTATTAATGTTATATAAATTAAATAATGATATATATATATCTTCATCATATTCTACTTTTACCATTTCAATATTTTTATTTATTGGAACACAAATACTGATATAGTTTTTTTCATCTATCGGTAAATGATCAACATTTATTACTTCAATATTATTATAATTATTCCTTGGAAATAGTAAAAAAATAAGCACTATAAGTACTGTTAACACAATTATATATTTAATTTTCATATTATCACCTAAAATATAATATTAAAATATTTTCGTTTTTATGTTATTATATTTAATCTTATTAAAAATCTTTAATAAAAATAATTATAAAATAAAAAATTATGTTGTATTTATTTTTATAAATTGATATAATTAAACAGGTGATTACATGAGGAAATATATATCATTATTAATAATATACACATTAATATTTACATTTTTAGGTTCTATAATCTATTCTCTACTAAAAGATTCTGGAATTGATGACCAAACAATGAGTGTAATAATTAATTTATCAATTTACATTATTATACTTACAACAACCTTAATTCTTTTAAAAGGTGATATAGTCACCGATTTTACAGAATTCTTTTCACAAAAAAGAAAAATTGATGCTGTTTTATTAGGTTATTTATACTTAATAGCAGGTAATTTTATTGCAAATATTCTATTATCCATTATTGGTGTACAAGATTTAACTTCTGAAAACCAAGGATCAATTGAATCGTTGATTAAAGCAAGACAATATTTAATAATAATTCCCGTTGTATTTATTGCTCCGTTTGTTGAGGAATTAGTTTTTAGAAAATCAATTTTTTCCGTTTTAAACAAATTAAATATTAATAAATATGTAACCTTAATATTTAGTAGTTTAGTATTTGGTTTAATTCATGTTGCTTTTAATTTAGATAATGGTTATACAGAATTATTATTAGGTATCCCTTATATAATTTCGGGTTTGGCTTTTGGATTAATTTACTTAAAAAATAATGAGAATGTTTATGTACCGATAATAGTTCATTTTATTAATAACTTTTTAGCAATTATATTAACTATGAGCATGATGGAATTATAAAAAGGATGGGAAAATTCCCATCCTTTTTGATTCAGAATACTAAAATATAATAATTTAGTTATTTGATTTTTTCCGTTAAATTACTACTACTTTTAAAATGAATTCTTGTTTGTACTACGTCTTTTATAAGTTTACCATCGTATGGACTATATATGTCCATTGCTTTTGTCTTACTTTTTTCAAAAGTTCCAAAATTACTTAAGACGACTTTTTCATCATTTTTTAGGCATTCTGATATTTCAGATAAGAAAGCATCAATAATTAAGGCTGTATTCTTTTTGGTATTTTCAGTCTTACTACTTACAATATCTATTAGTTCCTTCTTATTCATATTATCACCATAATTATTATATCACAAAATTCTCTTTTTAACAAATAAAAAAGACTGTTTAAAAACAGTCATTTATAAAATAATCGCAATAATTCCGCCTTTATTCTTATTTACTATTTTTTCAAGGCTTTCTTTTAATTTTTCTTGCATATTTTCAGGTAGTAAATAAATTTTTGCTTTTACGCCATCATTTACTATTTCACTAAGTTTACGTCCAAATATTTCTTGATCCCACATAGCTTCTGGATTATTTTCTATTGAATCCATCATCTTTTCAATTAATTTTTGAGATTGTTCTTCTGAACCAATTATTGGTTCAAATGTTGATTCAACATTAACCTTAATCATGTGAATTGATGGTGCAAGAGCTCGTAATTTAATACCATATCTTGAACCTTGTTTAATAACTGTTGGTTTATCAAGTATCATATCACTTACACATGGAGTGGCTATTCCATAACCAGTGGCTTTAACCATTTCAAGAGCACTTTCAATCTTATCATACTCTTGCTTAGCTTTTACAAATTTTTGAAGCAATAATAAGTATTCACCCTTATCATTTACAGCTTCTCCTAAGATATTATTTATAATTTCATCGTAGATTTCTTCTTTACAAGTTATTGAAAACTCTACTTCTCCTGTACCACTATCTAAATTAGTTATCTCAACATTATCAAATAAAGGACATTCAGATAGTTTATTTAAAATATTCTTAGCATCTTTGAATTTACGATATGATGAAGTAATTTCATTAATAACATTATTGAATTGCATTTTATATGGATTATCATCACTAATTACTTTCATCCAATCAGGGACATTTAGACTTAAATCTTTAATATCAAATTCATTTAAGGCTTCACTTAAGACTTGATCAATGTCTCGATCACTTAATTCCTTAACATTTACAGGTAAAACAGAAACATTGTATTTTTGTTCTAATTCATTAACAAGTTTTAATGTTTTTTCACTATTTGGTTCTGTTGTATTAAGAATAACAATAAAAGGTTTATTTAGTTTCTTAAGTTCTTCAATTAGACCTTCTTCAACTTTTTGGTATTCTTGTCTTGAAAATTCTCCAAAACTTCCATCACTAGTCATAACAATACCAATATGTGAGTGATTATTAATTACCTTTTGTGTACCAATTGTAGCCGCATCACAAAAAGCAATATTGTCACTAAACCAAGGGGTTCTTACTAATCTTGGACTTCCATCTTCATTTTCATAACCTTTTGCACTTTCCATTATATATCCAACACAATCGACTAAGCGAATATTTAGATTAATATTTTCTTCAATGTTTATTTGAATTGGTGTAGAAGGAACAAATTTAGGTTCTACTGTCATAATTGCTTTGCCTTCTGCACTTTGTGGTAACTCATCAGTTAATTTGTTTTTTAAATCATCACTTTCTACATATGGTATGACTTTTGTTTGTATGAATTTACGAATAAACATCGATTTTCCACTTCTAACGCTTCCTACAACACCAATATAAAGTTCCCCATTTGTCCTACTTGCAACATCCTTAATAACTTTATTCATATTACCTTCCTCCACGATATAAATATATGCAATGCAGGATTCAATTAGAACATGCTAAAAAGATTTTCATCTACGCCATCATTCATAATTTTTTTAACTAATTGATCTTCTTTAGTTTTATCAATTGGTTTATGGGCAATTCTACTTACTTCCCTAATTATATTTCTAAGATTAGCTTCATCTTTTAAATTACTTGTTTTAATTTTTTCTACTAGTGCGAATACTTCTTCAGCATTAATATTATTTTGAGCAATCATATTTAAGATATTATTGAAATTCATATATTCACCTTCCAGTTATACTATATGATGAAGACCCTATATAATGACAAAAAATAACCAAATAATTTGGTTATTTTTTTAATATATCTTCAATATCTATATTATATTCATTTTCTACTAATACATATTTGTGATTATGTTTATTTGCTTGTTCTAAAATTAATTTATTTTCAGCAACTATTTCCTCCATATCAACTTCATCATGTAACCTTGATTCAATAACATTAGCATAGCTTGTAATCTTATTAAAATTATTTTTAATATAATTTTCAGATAAAATTATGGAAATATGTCTTATTTGATCTAAGTAATTTTTACTAAAATCTTTATAAAAATCAAATGGAATATAACATCCTTCAATAATAATGTTCTGATTATTTTCTATATTTGTCTTTATAATTTCTCTTACCACAGGCCACAGATAATTAGTTAGGTCTTCAATACTATCAATTGGAGTTAAACTAGTATATCCACTTCTTATTAAACCCATCTTTAAATGATCAATAGATAAATAAGGATATTTATAAAACTCTAGTAATTTTTGAGCTAATGCAGTTTTACCACTATGACTTGCACCACTAATTAATATTACCATAAATCCTCCATATAGATGAAATCCACTACCATTGGTAGTGGATTATATTATTCTTGTTTAAGACTTCTTTGCATTAATTTGGCAATTTCATCATTAGGTGAATGTTGTAAGTAAATTACATTATAAACAGCATCAATAATAGGAGTTTCAATCTTTAGCTCACGAGCAGCAAAATAAGCAGCTTCGCAACTTCTTGCTCCTTCAACAACCATTGTCATTTCTGATAATGTTTTTTGAAGATCCTTACCACTTGCTATTTTTTTACCTGCTTGGAAATTACGGCTATGTTCACTAAAACATGTAACCACTAAGTCCCCAACACCAGTTAAACCATATAATGTATTTTCTTTTGCACCTAAAGCCATAGCTAATTTTTTCATTTCTACAAGGCCTCTGGTTACTAGTGCAGCTTTTGCATTATCACCATATCCTAACCCTGTAAGCATACCACTAGCCATCGCAATGATGTTTTTAAGCGATCCACCAAGTTCGGCACCAACTAAATCATGTAGGGCATATACTCTAAAATAGGTTTGATTACTAAATATTCTTTGAACTATTTTAGATTTTTCTATATCTAAACTTGCTGCTGTAACTGAAGTTAACATTTGTAATATTACTTCTTCAGCATGGCTTGGACCAGTTAAGGCAACAAATCCATCAACATAATCATCACCAATTACTTCACTAACAATTTCAGAAACTCTTTTGTAAGTTCCAGGTTCAATCCCTTTACTTGCATTTACAAATAATTTCTTACTTTTAATTACAGAGCGAATATTTTCTAAAACACCTCTAATAACTTTTGTTGGAACAGCTAGTAGAACTATGTCTGACCAATTTACTGCTTCTGCTAGATCAGTTGTTCCACGTACATTTTCATTTAAAACTCCATTTGGAAGTTTTGATTTGTTTGTATGAAAATTATTAATTTCATCAATTGTTTCTTTGTCGATATCATAGATATTAACAAGATGACCATTGTCACTAATAATACGTGCTAATGCGGTTCCCCAACTTCCAGCACCGATAACAGCTATTTTATATATCATTGTTCTTTCTTCCTTAATACAAATTTTATTGGACATCCATCAAATTCAAAAGCTTCACGCAATTTATTTTCTAGATATCTTAAGTATGAGAAATGCATATGTTCCTCACTATTAACAAATAAAACAAATGTAGGTGGCATCACATCACTTTGTGTTGCATAACTTAATTTCAAACGATTACCATTAAAAATTGGAGGTTGATTTAATAATACAGCATCCATTAGCACATCATTTAACACACTAGTTTGAACACGTCTATTTAAGTTATCATAAACCATATCAACTGCATTTAGTAAATGATGAACACGTTCTTTATTAAGTGCAGAAACAAATATTACAGGAGCAAAGTCCATAAATAGCATATGGTTTCTAATTTTTTCTGTATAAGCCTTCATTGTTTTATCGTCTTTATTTACTGCATCCCATTTATTAACAACGATGATTAAACCACGATTATATTCACGGGCATATCCGGCAATTCTTTTATCTTGTTCTTCAACATCCTTAGTTCCGTCTAAGACAATTACAGCAATATCAGATCTTTCAATAGCACTTATTGCTCTTAATACGGAATACTTTTCAGCATTCTCATAGATTTTACCTTGTTTTCTAATTCCAGCAGTATCGATAATTACATATTTTTTAGAATTTCTTGTATAAACTGTATCAATTGCATCTCTAGTAGTACCAGGTACATCACTTACAATTACCCTGTCTTCTCCTAAAACTGTATTTGTTAGGGTTGATTTACCAACATTTGGTTGACCAATTAAACAATACTTTATATATGTGTCATCGTATGAACGAATGTTCTTTTCAGGCATAACTTCAATGATTTTATCAAGTAAATCACCAACCCCAATTCCATGTAAACTAGAAATGGCAATTACTTCATCAACCCCAAAACTATAGAAATCATAGATTTGTTCTCTAAGTGATACATCATCAACTTTGTTAGCTGCAACAATTATCGGTTTATTAGACCTTCTTAAAATGTTAATAACATTCTCATCATCTTCAACAATTCCTGCTCTTGCATCTACTACCATTACAATTACATCAGCCTCATCTATTGCTAGAGTGGCTTGAGCTAGTATTTCTTTAGAAAAGGGTTCATCCCTTAAGATGATCCCCCCTGTGTCAATAATCGAAAATTCTTGATTTAACCATGAAGTTTTACCATAAATTCGATCTCTAGTAATACCACTAGCATCATCTGTAATTGATAGTCTTTCACCAATTATTCTATTGAATAAACTTGATTTACCAACATTTGGTCTACCAACTATGGCTACTACTCCACGCATAAAATTACCTACTTATTTTTAAAATCATCAGAGTTAAAGAAATCACCAAATGTGCTTGTAACTCTTTCTTGTGATTTTAAGTATTTATTTATGGAATTTTTGTCTAATGTATTATCTTCTTTTAAAGTAATAACTAATCTAGTTTTTTCACGATCAAACACTCTTACTTTAGCATCAATTACTTGGCCAACAGTGAATGTTGTTCCTTGAGGATAGTTAGCCTTTGGCATATAACCACTAGCTCCACCAACATTTACTTTAACGCCTTCATCAGTTACGCTAAGTACAGTTGCTTGTACTGAATCACCAGATTTTAATTTTAATACATTCCATGGATTATCTTGAAGTTGTTTACGAGATAAAATTATACGTTTCTTATTTAAATCTAATTCAATAATTTTAACTTGAACTTCATCGTTAGCTTTAACGAAATCTTCAATTACAGCATCTCTTTCATAAGAGAATTCACTCTTAGGTAAGAAACCTTGGATTTCTTCATTTAAAGCAATAACAACACCAGCTTTATTAATTTCAACTACTTTTCCATTAACTAAATCGCCAACTTTATGAGTGTCGATAAAGTCTTTCCAGAAGTTTGGTAATAATGCTTTTCTTGATAAACCAATATGTTTATTGTCAACTTTAATTACTTTAACAGTTACTTTGTCGCCCATGTTAAGAACTTTTTCAACTTTAACAATACGGTTGTGTTCAATTTCAGATATGTGAAGTAAACCTTCAACCCCTGGAGCGATTTCAACAAACGCACCATATAATTCGATGTTTTTAACAACACCTTCAAACACTTGACCTACTTCAACTTTTTTGATAAAGCTTTGTTTTTCTTCTCTTAAATTAATTGCATTAGCAACTTTTTGAGAAACGATTAAACGAATTCTATTGTAATCAACTCTAATTGGAGCAACACTAATTTCTTGACCAATTAATCCGTTGTAGTTGTCATCTTTAATATCTACTTGGCTATTAGGTAATAAGCATGTGTAACCATCATGTTCTAAAATTAGTCCAACTTTAATGTTTTTAATAACTTTAGCTTTGAAAGTTCCATGTCCCTTAATAGTTTCTTCAAATTTCTTTATATTTTCACGTTTTTTAACTAAAGCAGTTGATAAAAGAACTTTTCCACCGTCAGGATATACACGTTTAACAACAACTTTTACTTTGTCGCCTTCAACGAATAAATCCGCTAATTCTTCATCGTCTTTAATTTCTTCTACATCCTTACGGAATAAAAGTCCTTCTTGACCATTTTGAAGTTTGATTAAAACTCTTTCTTCTTTAGCTTTAATAACGTTTTTACCTTTTTTCTCTTCTTTTGTAGCTGGTAATACTTCAAGTACTTCGCCTTCAACTAATTGAAGTTCACGAACTTGATTAGAATCAGTTGCTACTTCTTCATTGTCTAATGCTAATTCAGTTTCAACAACTTGAGCTTCTACTTCTTTAGTAGTTGCTACTTCAGTTACAACTTCTTTAGCAGCTTCTACTTCAGCCACAACTTCTTTAGGAACTTCTACTTCTTCAACAACTTCAGCAGTTTCTTTTGCTTTTCTTGTTCTTTTCTTAGGAGTTTCTTCAGTTGTTTCTTCTGTAGCCTTTGCTTTTTTTGTTGTCTTCTTTGTTGTTTCTACAGCTTCGCCTTCAACTGCATCAGCAGCTTTTTTTGTTCTCTTTGTTGTTTTCTTGGCTGTTTCTTCAACACTCGTTTCAACATTCAAATCTTTTTCTGTTTTAACGTTTTCCATTTTGTAACCTCTTTCCATAACTAAACTTATGATCTTATCGACCACTTCGTTGACACTTAAATATGATGTGTCTATTTCAATTGCATCGGTGGCTTTCGCTAATGGGCTGATAGCACGATTACTATCTTTATAGTCACGTTCTTGGATTTCTTTGATAGTATCCTCTAGGGATATTACATCAAAACCTTTTTCGTGACGCTCTTTCAGACGTCGGGCTGCTCTTTCTTCAACACTAGCAATCAAAAATATCTTAAGATTGGCTTTGGGTAAAACTACTGTTCCAATATCCCTACCATCCATAATAATATTTTTTGATTCAACTAAATCTCTTTGTTCTTTAACTAGATGTTCACGTACATATTTAAATTTTGAAACTAAAGAAACATTATTAGTTACTTCAAAACTTCTAATATCATCTGTAACTTCAACACCATCTAAATAAATACGGTCGCCGTCTAATTCAATTCTTGTTGATTCAAGAAAATTATATTCAGCCTCATCCTCCATATTGATTTTCAAGTTTAAAGCTTTTAAAGTAATTGCACGATACATAGCACCAGTATCTAGATAACAAAAACCTAATTTTCTGGCTACTTCCCTTGCAATCGTACTTTTTCCGGCTCCAGCTGGACCATCAATAGCAATTTGCCAATTCATACACACACCTCTGAAATTTACCTTTTAATTATAACATAATTAAATTAATACTTCAAGCAATATTTGAATATTTATTTTCTAATAAAATAAGGTATTAATTTAATAATTTAACAATTTTATTGTATAGATTTTTTTATTTTATATATTATTGAAATTTTCTAGTTTTCATATAAGAATAATTTTTCTCAATTTTCGCATCAACTAGTAATGTTTTAACCTCATGAATACTTAATTCACGGATATCACCTTCAGCAATCCCATCAATTGTAATCACTCCAAAGCGAACTCTTGTAAGACGTTTTACTGGAAATCCTACAACTTCAAACATCTTTTTAACTTGATGGTATTTACCTTCTTGAAGAATAATTCTTACTAAACTAGAATTATTTTTCTTGTCAATCGAATCAAGTAAACATTGACAACGTCTAGTTACATAACCACCAATATCAACACCATTTTCAACGGTTTTTAATACTTGTTTTGTGATGATACCATTTAAACGAACCAAATATTCCTTTTCAGTAAATGTATTTGGCCCTACTAAAGCATTCATAAATTCACCATCATTTGTTAATAACAAAACACCTTTTGTATCATAATCTAATCTTCCAACAGGAAACAAACGATATTTTTCTAATTCCTTTGGTAGAATAGATATGACAGTTTTTCTATCTTTTTCGTCATTTGAAGATGAAATTATGTATCTAGGCTTATTCATAACAAAATATTTAAGTTCGTTTTTATCAATATCAATATCATCAACACTGACTGTATCGCTAGCTGTAACTTTATATCCCATTTCAGTAATGGTTAAGCCATTAACTTTTACACGTCCAGCTTTAATTATCTCTTCTGCTTGGCGACGTGAACTAACTCCACATCTTGCTAAATATTTTTGTAATCTTTCCATATGTTACCTCATACACTTGATTTATTATACCCTATAATGTTTTAAAAATCTATAAATATATTTGATATAAAAATTTCATTACAATTAAGATTAAGATATAGTTTAGAATTACAAGAATAAATCCTATAACTATTAAATATTTAGTTTTCTTTGATGAAATTGTTGAGGTATAAATTACGATTATATAAAAGACTGTATCTAAAGTAGCATGAATTAATGTTGATATAACACTTACTTTACTATCAACACCATATATATTAAAATTATCAATCATAATGGCAAAGGAACTTGATGCTGATAGGGGTCTAATTATTCCTTGAACAATAATACCAGCATTAAAGTTTTTAAATATATCAAGAATTCCACAACTTTTAATTGCTTCTACAACCAAAACAAATGATAGTAAGGTTGCAAACATGTTTACAACTGTTTGTGTTCCTTCCTTAATTCCTTCAATAAATGATTGATAAGCATTTGACTTTTTAAAAACACTGTAAATAATAACAGAAAATATATAAATGGCAATTAAATATGTCATTTGTTATACCTCTGAAATAATCTGTTTATTACTAATCCAATTATAGTATTAGCTAAACTTATTAAAATTAAAGATAACCAAATAAAAATTCCAATATTTGATCCATAACTTTCTCTAATAGATAATACGGTTAAAGGAAACAAACTAAAAGATGTAATATTAAGAATTATTATTGTGATTATATTCCTATTAATTACTTCTCCATCTTTCATCATATTTATTGTTTTAAGGGCAATTGGTGTTGAGGCAATGCCCAATCCTAAGAGATTGGCTGTAATGTTTGCACAAATATATTCGTGAATTTCATTATCCTTACTATAATCAGGAAATAAGAAATACGATAATTTTTTAAATACTTTTGATATCTTTTTAATCATTCCGCTTTGAATAGCAATATTAAAAATTCCATTATAGATAATTATTAAACCTCCAGTTTTAATAAGTAAATCTAAACTAGTTTTCGGAACATTTAAAATACTATTAATCATTTCATTAATATTGCCATTTATATACCCATATATAAAGCAAAAAATAATTAGAAAAACCCATATTTTGTTCATGAGTATCTATATATCATTACTTCCTTAACGACTTTATCGTCAATTAATATAGTAATTTTTCCAATAATATCATCTTTTGGATTATTTAATAAATATATCTTGCATTTCAATCTTTCATTATCGTTAATTGGATAAGTAATATCTTCATGAATATATGGTGTATATTTTGATTCATGTAAATCTAAAATACCTCTTTTAAATAAATTAACATTTTTATATTCATTAAATTTTTGATTACTTAATGCTTTATGGGTATTAAAATCATTACCCATATCAAAACTTACAACAATTAATTCCATATTATCTTTTTTAAAGCAACTTACAAGAGTTCGTTTGGCTTTTTTTGTATATCCTGTTTTACCACCAATAGCTTCCCCATTATAAATTAAGCGATGCTTATTATAAAAATAATATTTACCTTGTTTACTTGTTGCAACATATGATCTTGATGATGTAACTTTTCGAAAGATTTTATTATTCATAGCATAACGCATTAATAAGGCCATATCATATGCAGTTGAATAATTACCGATTTCTTCATCTAAGCCAGATGGATTATTAAAAACGGAATTATGCATATTTAATTCCTTAGCTTTATTATTCATCATTCTTACAAAATCATTAGCATCTTTTCCGACACTAATAGCAATTTGATAAGCAGCATCATTACCACTTTGTAGCATCAAACCATATATTAAATCAATTAATTTAATTTCATCATCAAGTTTTAAATAGATACTTGATCCTTCTTGTAATGTCGATTTTTTATCAACTTTATAATATTTATCTAAATCACCATTTTCTATAGCAACTATTGCTGTCATGATTTTTGATATACTAGCCGTTAAATGGACTACATGGATATCTTCACCATATAATACTCTTCCACTTTCCTTTTCCATT
The DNA here is from genome assembly GCA_023410025.1 of Bacillota bacterium. Taxonomy (GTDB): domain Bacteria; phylum Bacillota_I; class Bacilli_A; order ML615J-28; family CAG-698; genus JAEYQM01. The sequence continues at coordinate 5,631 of JAEYQM010000048.1, read as the reverse complement.
ACAACTACACTTGTTTGATAAGGTTCAATATTGACTACCCTTAAATTAAAAAGCATAATAAACATTAAAAAATATCTCATATAATCACCCATTAATTATATGAATATAAAATAAAAATAAAAACTCTTAAAAAAATTTAAGAGTTAATTTTTATAGAAATTATTAATTATCTCAAGTATTTCTTCAAAACTTATCTTATCTAAATCAATTAAAACACAATTTAATTTATTTCTAAACCATGTTAATTGTTTTTTTGCAAGATGTCTTGTATTTTGTTTTACCATTTCTTTAAATTCATCAAAACTTATTTGATGATTTAAGTATAAACCTGCTTCTTTATAACCAATATCTTTTATTTTACTCAAATCAATGTTTTGATTTTTTAAAGATATGCATTCATCTAAAAAACCATCATCAATCATTTTGTCAAAGCGTTTATTAATTCTATCATACAATACTTCCCGGTCACGAGATAAAGTGATTACTAAAACATCATAGATAAATACTGGCTCTTTCACAACCACACTACCTTGTTCCTTAATTAATTCAATATATCTAATAACGCGTCTACGATTGTTTTTATGAATTTTTTCTGAGGCAACTTTATCAAGAGATGCTAACATTTCATGAAGTTCATCATTTGATAGATCATCAAAAACTGATTCATCTCGTGATTTTGCTTCTAAATTATAATCTTGAATTAAAGCGTTTATATAAAGTCCAGATCCACCTACAACAAATGGTCTATCAATTTGATTTATTAAACTTCTACCCTGTTCTTGAAAATCTTTTATTGAAAAGTCTTCAGTTGGTTCAATTATGTCAATTAAATGATGTTTTACACCATCCATCTCTTCTTTTGTAATCTTTGCTGTTCCAATATTAAGATGTTTTCTAAATTGTGATGCATCAGCATTAATAATTTCTGCGTTATAATATTTTGCTAATTTTATTGATATATCAGTTTTACCTACAGCAGTAGGTCCAGTAATAATTACAACTTTTTTCATACAATTCGTTTAAACCATTTTTCAATTTCATTTTTAGAGAATTTAATAATTACTGGTCTTCCATGAGGACAAGTAAATGGATTTATGGCATTTCTTAAATCTTCTAATAAATATTCAAGTTCAAGTTTACTATGATATTCATTACCTTTAATTGATTTCTTACATGCAATACCTTTAGCCGTTTCTTTAAGAAATTCATATTTTTCCTTTTTACTACCAATAATCATTTGAGTAATTATTTCATCAACATATTCCTTCTCAAATCCACGTTTAAACCAAATAGGAACTTCCCTAACCATAAAACTACCACTGCCAAAATCTTCAATTTTAATCCCTAGCTTATTTAGACTATTAATATTTTCATTTATTAATACCGCCTCAGATATAGTGTAGTCTACTTTAAATGGAATTAATAACTCATAACTTATAACATTATCTTTCTTTAATTCCTCTAAAATTTTTTCATAATTAATCCTTTCAGCAGCAGCATGTTGATCAATTATATAAAACATATCTTCTGATTGAGCTAAAATATAAGTTCCATGTAATTGACCAACATAATTCATAATTGGTAAATTATTGGTGTTTATATCAATAGTTTCATCTTTAAAGAAAGCATATTCTTGTTGTTTATATTCTGATTTTTCTTCAACTACGGGAGTAACTTCCTTATAAACATTAACTAAACCCTTGCTTACAACTTCTTCATCAGGGGTGTAAGTCGCCTCTATATCTAAAGTTTTTTCAACTGATTCTTTAACATCATTGAAAAGTTTATTTATTTGTTCGTCTTCAATGATTTCATCATCATATAAGTCTAGTAAATCTAAAGTATCTTCTTCATCCTTATCTAGATTAACACTTAAATCTAGATTTTTAAGTGATTTTCTTATTCTATTAGTGATGAGATCTAGTAATCTTCTTTCATTAGAAAATCTAATTTCAAGTTTTGCTGGATGAACATTAACGTCAATCATCCCTGGATCAACTTCAATATTTAATACTGTTATTGGGTAACGACCAGTTACTAGATATTCATCATACCCTTCAATAACAGCATTAATAACATTTGCATTTTTAACAATTCTCCCATTAACAACTGTAGTAATGTGATTTTTTGAAGAACGATTAGTTTTTAGTTTTGAAGTATATCCAGATATTCTAAAGAATCCATCATCTTCAAATATTTGGATCATGTCTTTAGCAACTTCAGTCTTATATACTGCTTGAATAACCTCTAACAATTCTCCATTACCATATGTTCTTAATAATTCTTTGTCATTATTTAGAATTGTAAAACCTATATGGGGATTAGCAAGTGCCATTTTATTAACATAATCTGTAACATAACTTAATTCCATACTTTGACTAGAAACATTATGTAGTCTAGCCGGGGTATTAAAGAATAGATTTTTTACAATAATTTCAGTTCCCCTTGGGTGACTAATAATGGCTTCACTTACTAAAACTCCACCCTTAATAGTATACATTAATCCCCTTTGTCCATCACAACTAGTTTTAATTGTAAAGTTAGATACAGCAACAATTGAAGCTAATGCTTCACCTCTAAACCCAAGAGTATTAATTTTAAATAAATCATTACCATCTTTAATTTTACTTGTAGCATGAGGAAGTATTGCCATTTTTGCATCTACATTATCCATACCAACACCATTGTCTAGTACGGAAATTTCTGTTAACCCAGAATCTACTAATCTAATTCTAATTTGCGTTGCCTTAGCATCAATAGAGTTTTCAACTAATTCTTTTACAACACTACTACTTCTTTCAATTACTTCACCGGCAGCAATTAAATTGGTAGTATGTTCATCAAGTTTTCTAATTATACCCATTTTACTTCTTCAACTTTCCTTGTAATTCACTTAATAAATTAAGAGCATTGATTGGACTTAATTCATTAATATTAATATTTTTCAGATTATTTAAAACATCAATTTCTGTTTCTGTTTTTGAGTCATATATTAAAGGTGTCACATAATTATTTAATGATAAACGATTATTATCATAATTATATAAAGATTGTAATTTATTTAAAAGATCATTTGATCTTAAAATAACTGGTAGCGGAATATTGGCAAGTTTTGCAACATTTATCCCATAACTCTTATCAATTGCTCCATCTTTAACTTTATGAAGGAATACAACATCCCCATTTACTTCTTCAGCACTAACATGAACATTTTTAAGTCCGGTAAGTTCTTTATCAAGTATTGTTAATTCATGATAATGTGTTGAAAATAATGTCTTACATTTCACATTTTCATGGACATGTTCAATAATAGCTTGGGCTAGAGCCATCCCGTCATATGTAGCGGTTCCACGACCAATTTCATCAAAAATAATTAATGAATTTTTAGTAGCATATTTTAAAGCATTATTAACTTCCATCATTTCAACCATAAATGTTGATTGGCCACTAACAATATCATCGGCTGCCCCTATTCTTGTGAAGATTTGGTCAAAGATTGGAAGATTAGCTTTTTTAGCTGGAACAAAACATCCAATTTGCGCCATAATTGAAATGATTGCAACTTGACGCATATAAGTAGATTTACCACTCATATTTGGTCCAGTTATCAGTAAAATATTTTCATCTTTCATGATTAAATCATTCGGAATAAATTTATCCTTAGTATTTACTTCAATTACTGGGTGTCTTCCATCAATTATCTCAATTACATTTTCATCATTAATATTAGGACGAACATATTTATTTTCATTAGCAATCTTTGTGAATGATTGCATCATATCCATTTTGGAAATCATTTTTGCAAGATTTTGTAATGTTGGAATAAATTCCTTACATTTATTACGGATATTTGTAAAGATTTCAATTTCTAATTCTAATGTTTTTTCTTCAGCTCTTAAAATTAATGTTTCTTTTTCTTTCAATTCTTGAGTAATATAACGTTCAGCATTGCTTAATGTTTGCTTTCTAATATACCCAAATTCATCTTTTACAAGATCAATATTACCCTTAGAAACCTCAATAAAATAACCAAATACTTTATTAAATCCTACTTTTAGTTGTTTAATTCCTGTTCTTTCTCTCTCACGAGCTTCTAGAGAAATTAAATAATCTTTACTATCAACATTAATATTTTTAAGTTTATCAAGTTCTTCATTATATCCATATTTAATAATATTTCCATCTTTAATAATAAAGGGAGCATCTAAACTAATAGAATCATCAATTAATTTATATAAATCCATATATTTATTATAATCTGTATTTATATCAAAATACTGACTTAATTCTAATTTAGTTATTATTTTTTTAATATTAGGTATATTTGATAAAGATTTTCTTAATTGTAATAAATCCTTAGGATTGGCATTGCCATAGGAAATTCTACCTACAATTCTTTCCAAATCATATACATCAGTTAAAGCTTTTCTTAGATCGGCAGTTTCAATATAAGCTTTTTTCATCTTATCAATAATATCATATCTTAATAGTATTTCTGTTTTATCAATTAATGGATACATGATATTTTTCTTTAAGTATCTACTACCCATTGCCGTTACACAATTATCTAATAAATCAAGTAATGTATATTTTTTACTTTGAAATCTTAATGTTTCAAGAAGTTCTAAATTTCTACGTGAAGAAATATCAATCTTTAAATATGAATCAATATCATACTTTACTACTTTTTGAAGATGAACTAAAGTTCGCATTTGTGTACGAACAATATAATTTAAAAGTCTCGAATAATTTTTTTGTTCTTCTTGGTCTAATCCATCAATTATTCCTTTAAAATAACTTGGAACTAAGTCATTTACTTCTTTAGAAATTGTAATAAAGAAATTCTTCTTTAAATCTTCAAAAACAGATTCATTAAATTCATTGGAAACAATTATTTCTTTTGCATTTAATTTTATAATTTCAGCAAACAACAAACTATTTTCTAATGGGATATTTGTAAGAAATCCTTCTCCAGTTGATAAATCAATATAACTTAAAATATATCTAGATTTATCAGTTGATACAGATACTAAGAAATTATTGTCTTTAGCGTCCAAACTAATTTCATCAAGGATTGTTCCTGGAGTTATTATTCTTACAACTTCCCTCTTTACAATTCCCTTTGCATCTTTGGGATCTTCTACTTGTTCAACAATCCCTACCCTATACCCTTTAGAAGTAAGAGTATCTAAGTATGAACTAACACTATGATATGGTATACCACACATTGGAACTCTTTCCTCAGTTCCTGCATCCTTACCAGTTAGAACAATTTCAAGTTCTCGTGAAGCCACAATGGCATCATTAAAAAACATTTCATAGAAATCGCCTAATCTAAAAAATATAATTGTATCTGGATATTCTTCTTTTATTTCTAAGTATTGCCTCATCATTGGCGAATACTTCATTTTATCTATTTTATCGTACATAACTTCACCTTATTACATATTATATCAAAATTTTCTCAAAATTTAAAGTTAAATGTAAAGAATATATTTGGAAAATTGTTATGTTACAATACATATGAGACTTTACTTGTTTAAAATACAAAAATGATTTATACTTATCATGAAGAAGATAACCACAACGAAATATCTTCATGAAGGAGTATAAATCACATGGCTATTATAT
>JAEYQM010000011.1 GCA_023410025.1 Bacillota bacterium | reverse complement strand
TTAGTTGCATCATTTGGATCTTCAATCTTCCAGTAGTTTCCGCTTCCTGTTAACTTACCAGTAATTGTAATATATTTTCCATAATAAGTTTTTGCTAAAGTTTTAGCTTTATCTAATGAATCAACACTATTTGTTACTAATGTAGCAAGATCAACAACTACAGGAGCGATAGTAGTAGGGGCTGTTGCGCCTTCTATTACTTCAACACTTGAAGGAGCGATTTGAGATGTAAATGAGTTAGATTCACCATAAGTTGTTAATTTACCAACAACTTTAACTACAGATCCAATTGCTGGGCTTCCTGAAGTTTGATTTGTATAGATTAGAATAGCTCCAGTTTCATCAGCTACCCAATATCCTTTGTATTGATGACCAACTACAACACCTTCAACAGCTACTAAAATTTGTGAAGCCGCATCAGATTTTGCTGGAGTCATTTCAAGTAATTTATTTACTTTTGTTGAATCAAGTTTCTTAACATTTACTTCAACAGTTCCTGTTGCAGTCTTTTCTCCAACTGTAACTGTAATTGATAACGTAACTTTAGTATCTTGGTTAGGTAATGTAACTTTACCATCATTTTTAATAATCGCAGTATTGCTTGATTCCCAAGCAATTGTTGCACCTCTAGTTTCAACAGCTGTAGGTAATGTTAAATTACCAGTAACTAATGCACCTTCAAATTTAGATTGCATTTCTGTTAATGTTAATTGTGCATATTTTTCTGCATCATATACATAATCAACACCAGTAAAACTATCTGGCATTAAAATATTTATGAAATTGTCACGGTGATCGTAAACAATTGTATTTACTTTAACATATTTTCCAACATTAGCAGCAAGAGCTTCTAATGATTTTTTAGAAGTATATTTACTTACAAATAAGAAATCTCTTCCATCAACTGGATTGTAAATTTTATATGGTTTATTAGCATCAGTTGTAGCTTCAACTATACCTTCAATTTGAATTAATTTTGAGTATGTAGATTTAGTAGATGGATCCATTTTCATGGCTGCATTTAAAGTCATCTTTGTAGCTTCAGTTTCAGCATTGAAAGTAACTTGGTCAACTTTTTCAGCTGCACTTCCTGATGCTAATTGAGGCATCTTGTTATAAATAGCAGTAGTTCCACGAACAAGTACTACGTCACCAACTTTAAATCCTGAACCTTGGTAAACAAACATTTGTTCAGATTTATCTTCAGCAAGAATTACATATCCACCATCACTAACGAATGAAACAATTCCACGAAGTTTAACTTTTGTGTTTAATGCTGCTGCTTTAGCGGCTGCAATAGTCATAGCTTCATAGTCATCACCAACTACTTTAATAAGGAATGCTTTTGAAGCTTGTTTTTCTTTATAAGTAACAGTTGCTGTTAATGTAACATCTGTAGCATCTTTAGCTAATGTAACACCAGCTTTAACATATAAATCATGTCTGAAACTATCGTCCCAGCTTGGATATTCTTCAACTTTAATTACTTCATTATCGCTAGTCCAAGTAATAGGAGCTTCTTGATTACCCTTAACAAATTTAGGTAATGGGAAAGATCCATTTACATTTTCTGTCTTTGCGAATGCTATATCTTCCAATAGTGCTTCGGCTTCATTTTCTGTATTACAACCCACTACAAGAATGGCAACAAAAATTAATGTAAATACAAGAAATATTCTCTTGATATTATTATGTAAAGTCATTAAATTTTTTTCCTCCTTGAATTTAATTTACTCTTACAATGTCATTTAGTCTAATTTGATCATCAGGATTGATGACGCCCCCGTTATACCTAGGAGCATCTCCTACAGCAATTTGATATTTACCTTCAGCATATTCATAATATGCAACACCACCAATTATGTTATATTTGCCACCAACGACAAATTTTTCCATAACATCATATGTTGTAATTAAGGAATTACCAAAGTATATATCAAATTTATTACCTTTTTCATTAATAGTGTCAACAACATAATATGTGTCTCCACTAGCAGAAGTCTTTTGTGCAACTGAAGTTACTGTTAAATTATTTAATTGAACTACACTTCCATCATATGGTTCTAAACCAGCGCCACCATTTATACTGTTTGCATCTAGTTCTGGAATATATACTTCACCATTCTCAGTAACTCTGCTTGCTTTTGTTAAATCAGTTAATTGAGTTCCGTAATTACCTTGATATTCAAATTTTGTTTGAATTGTAAATACATCTCCAATTTTATATAATAAATAAAATTGAGTAGAGTATCCAGTAAATGCGTAAACTCCGCCAATTCCCGTTACTACTTCACCGTCTTTTTCGTATTGAACCTCTTCGGCATCTTGCAAATATAAGTTGTTTCCAACTGTACGTACAAGTCTAACTTTAAGTTCAAACTTTGTAGCCGTCATGAATTCATCAGGATTATTTATAAGATACAATACAGAAGTTTGTACAATTTCTTTTGAATAGTTATAATCTGGATCTTTTTCTCCCCAAATTCTTTTTAATGATCTTGTTGCCTTTTTATTTGCATCATATAACACTTGGAAGTATTTTGAGTTTGTATCCATCATATATTTTGAATAGGCAAGTTCTACTTCTTCAAGATTCAATAATCGGTAATCTGATTGAGCATTAGGTTTATACCAAACCCAAGCAAGATATCTTTTACCAGTCGAATCTTTCCTTTCTCCCTCAGCTTCAAGTACAATTGAGGAAGCATTTGTTAATTGTTCTTTTACATAATTACTAGCGGCCTTCCCCCATGGTTCAACCTTTGCAGTAGATTCTGGGGTATCGATTCCTAGAAACCTAATTGTTATACTAGTATTTCCGCTGTAAACAGATATTGTATCTCCGTCAACAGCACGATTTAATGTTACTTCCCCAATACCATCAGCTATAAATTCTTTGCCAACGATAGATTTATCTAATTTTAAACCATCTGCTAATGTCGTATCCAATGGAATCGGAGTTGTATCATCTTCTTTATCCCCACATCCAGCTAAAGCGAATAAAGCAAAGAATAATAATACAAGACCAAGAATTTTTCTAGTATTAGTCATAATTAGCTAGCAGTACCTGCGTATCTATCTCTAGCTTCTTTAAGCGCTTGTTTTACATCTGCTTTATTTACTAGAATTTGAACAAGAGCTGTTCCAACTTCAGTTCTAACTGTAGATGAACCACTCCATGCTGGGTCAACGAAATAATTCCAACCATTCTTTGAGTATTCTAATGTAGCATTATGAATAGCTGAAGTTGATTTATCAATTGGAGCTGGATTTTCTAAGAATTCAACATAACTTTCTAAATCGTAAGATGATTTACGAACTGGTAAGTAACCTGTCTTCATAGCAAAATCTGCAGTATTTTCTGGAGTTAACATATGTTTAATAAATAACCATGCTGCTAATTTTTCTAAATCTGTAGCATTAGCGAAAATTGCAACGTTAGTACCTTGTTGAATTACATATTTATGATCAGCATCTTTATAAGGGATTGGAGCAATACCAATGCTGCTCTTAGCTGTTGAATAGTGAGAAATACCTGCTGTAGAACCAATGTTCATTAAAATTCTTCCATCATTGAAGAATCCAGAACCATATAATTCTTCCCAATAATCAGGAACATTTAACATTTTATCATTTGCTAATGTTTGTAAGAATGTTAGTGCATCTTGAGCTTTTTTATCTTCAACGAAACTTAAAATACCTTGTTGTAAATTAATAACACCATTGTCACGGTATACTTGAGAAGTATAGTTTCCATCAAATTGGTGGATAATTGTTGTAAATAAGTTTCCTGTTGAGTCATACATCATAGGTAAGAATTGACCTTTTGAAAGATTAGTTTTAATATTTGGTAACCAACTATGAGAATTATCTTCTAATGTAGAAACAATTGTTTGAATTTGAGCTGATAATGCAATTAGATCATCCCAAGTTTCTGGAACTTCTAAGTCATAAGTTTCAAAGAAATCCTTATTGTAGTATAAAACTTCAGTTGATTTGTTGAATGGTAAACCTCTATAAGCTTTATTGCTGTCAAATTGTCTATTTTCTGCAATGTAACCTGGTAAGAAATCTGCCAATTCAGCTTCAGAATAGCCAATCACAGGATCCTCAGCATTGATAAACTTGTCTAATGAAATAATAGAACCAGTAATTAAGTATTCAGCAAAGTGGTCTGGGTAACCAACAATCATAGTAGGGGTAATACCACCATTAATTTCATAAATTGTTGCTTCCTTCATTTTATCGTATCCTGAGAAGTAATCTAATGTAATATTAACATTTGGGTATTCTACATTAAAGCTATCAATCATTTCATTAATAACTTTTTGAATAGCATCTCCAAATGGTATTCTAAATGTTACATTTACTTCTTCCGCTGCTTTTAATTCTGCAACAGACAATACTTCATAGCTTGATGTAGTTCTTTTTTTACCACAAGCAGCTAAACTAAATGTTGCACCAATTAGTAAAACAACCAATAAAATCTTTTTCATTCTCTCTTTTTCCTTTCCTTTTTAAAGATTTTTTTAAGATTTTTATCCTTTTATTCCGCTACGAGAAACTCCTCGCATAATATATTTCTTTAAGCATAAGAACACTATTAATAATGGAACAGTAATTAATGTAGCTGCAGCCATTTGATAATGTGATAGTGTTTGTGATGTATCTAGGCTAGTAAACGCCCTCATTAAACCATTACTTACAAGTTGCAATTCTTTCTTGTTTGTAACTAAGCTTGGCCAAACATATGCATTCCATGTACCCATCATACTCAAGATAAGTATTGTTGTCAATGTTGATTTAGCCATTGGGATCATTACTCTCCATAAATATTTGAAATCTCCTGTTCCGTCAACTTTTGATGCTAAATATAATTCATTTGGAATTTGCATAAATGTTTGACGAAGGAAAAATATATAGAAGACGCTAATCATAAATGGCAATACCAATGCTTGATAAGTATTTTTCCATTCAAGGCCAGCTATAGTTGCATAGTTAGTAATTACAAATATTTCACCTGGAATCATCATTGTTGCCAAGAACAATGAGAAAAGAAAATCTTTACCTTTAAATCTTAGTCTTGCAAAAGCAAAACTCGCTAGAATAGTTGTAACCATTGTTCCAACTGTTGATAATACACCAACTAAGATTGTATTAAAGTAAAATCTAAAGAAATTATATCCATTTTTTGCTGCATAGTCTAAAGCTCCTTTAAAGTTTGCCAATACTATTTCCTTAGGGAAAAAAGTAATTGAAGAACCTGAAATTTCTGCCTCAGATCTAACTGCCATAGAAACCATCCAATAGAATGGAATAATAACAAATAAAGCAACAAGTACTAAGAAAGTATATATACCAATGTTAATAAATATTTTTTTAATCTTATAGCGGCGGATCTCTTCCTCAGTCATAAATAATTCACTTGCATTCATAAATCCACCCCCTAGTAATGTACTTTCTTCTTACTTACCCATAATTGTACTAATGTAATTAGCATAATTATTGCAAATAGAACTAACGCAGAAGCGGAAGCCTGAGATAATTGATTCATTTCAGACATACGCCCTAATTTGTTATATGTATATCCTACTACTGTAATTAACCATTGTGGACCAGCAGCTGGACCAAAACGACCGTTAAACACAGCTATTACGCTTGAATAAGCCTTAAATGCACCAATAAATGATGTAATTGTAATATATGCAATCATTGGTGATAAAAGAGGAACAGTAATTTTTGAAAATACTCGCCATCTTGGTGTGGCATCAATTTGTGCAGCTTGATAATATTGTTTATCAATGCTTTGCATACCCGATAGGAATACTAAGATTTTAAATGCTAAGCTATCCCAAACCGTATAAATCATTAAAACTGTCATGGCTGTCCAGTACGTTGGTTGAACAGACCCTAATGGGTTGATCCATGCAACTGGATCTCCTCCAAATGCTTTAATTGCAGCATTGACTATACCGTTACTCGAACTAAACAATATTGAGAATACCATACCTAAAGCAATTGTATTTGTTACGTAAGGTAAGAAATAAATTGTTTGGAAAAACCCTTGGAATTTTTTAATTCCGTTTAATGCCACAGCAATAAAAAGGGCAACAACTACAGCTAATGGTACAGAAATTATAACCATTGTTGCTGTATTTTTTAGAGACGAAATAAATGTTGGGTCTTTAAAAATGGCAACAAAGTTACTTATACCAATACCAAAATGAATTTTGGTTTCACTAATTATATTACCAGCAGAATCTCTAGATACCTGGATAATCGTCCTACCAAAATTATCCAACCATCCTTCTGTAACAACTTCTCCCATATCATTAACTACATCGTACCAAACACCAAAAGTATAACCTTCCATAAATGCTGTTAGTACTGTATTAATGATTGGATAGAAAGTAAATACAGCCATTAAAAGTAGGGATGGAGCAAGCGATAATAACGCCTTCCATTTATCGTTTTTAAATTCTAACATTTTATAATCTCACTCCTGTTTCTCTATTAAACAAGAAAACTTTATTTAATGAAAATCTAATTACTTGATCCACTTCTAAATTGCTTGTGCTTGGAACTATAACACGAATACTCTTTTCATAGCCTTCGATTAAACAAATAACCATTGTATCTCTACCAACATGTTCAACCATTTCAATTTTTGCTACAATTGGACCATTTGGATTAAGATCAAGGAATTCAGGTCTAATTCCAATAAATATTTCTTGATCCTCAAGATCTGTACCTTGAAGAACAACATTGTTTTCTAATATAACTTTTTTATTTTCTACTTTACCATTAATAATATTAATTGGTGGGTTTCCAAGGAATTTTGCAACAAATAGATTTACTGGATCAACATAAACTTGTTGAGGATGATCTATTTGTTGGCGAACACCATAATTCATTACTACGATTTCATCAGAAATACTCATAGCTTCTTCTTGGTCATGTGTAACAAATATTGTTGTAATCCCAGTTTCTCTTTGAATTCTCTTTATTTCTTCACGAGTTTGTAGTCTAAGACGTGCATCTAGATTTGATAGTGGTTCGTCTAATAACAATACCTTTGGTTTTTTAACTAGCGCTCTTGCAATAGCAACACGTTGTTGTTGTCCACCTGATAATTGTGATGGTTTTCTATCCATCAAATCACCAATGTGTACAAGTTCAGCCATTTCTTGAGCAAGTTCTAAAGCTTGTTGCTTTGGCATTTTAACATTTTCAAGAGGGAACATTATATTTTGACGCACAGTTAAGTGAGGATATAACGCATAGTTTTGAAATACTAATCCAATTCCTCTCTTTTCTGGAGGCATGAATGTTACATCTTCTTCGCCAAAGAAAATTTGTCCACTTGTTGGTTTGTGTAAACCAGCAATCATATAAAGGGTAGTACTTTTACCACATCCTGAAGGACCCAATAGTCCTATAAGCTTTCCAGCCTTAATAGTAACAGTGAAGTCATCAACAGCTCTAGTTTCTTTTCCAGTTTTATCAACAAAAACTTTTGTTAAATTTTGTAAACGTACTTCGACACTATGATGAACCGTTTTTGTTTCTGACGGCTTTTTTAATACGACTTCTGATGTTTGAGATACTTTATTCGAATCATTAACTACTTCAGAGCCAGTTTGTTTTGTACTGATGCTCTTTTTTGCATCGTCTGTGTTTTTCATATATAAACTCCTTTTTGAAATAAGTTTTAATTGTGTAAAAATTTCTAACCTTTACACGCCAAAAAGAACTGGCATCCCAGTTTTATTTTTTGACAAATACATACCATAAAGCAACTGCTATGCCTAATAGAAAAATAACTAGAAAGAGTAACTTAGGTGCACGCTTTAGCATAGTAAACAATCCTGCGACAAGAAGAATTACTAATAAAATCGCTATAGCGGCATATACAACATAATATTCAGCGTTTAAGAAGTGCAGAATTTTATCCCAATATGGTTGGATAAAATTACTAATTTGTTCACTAACTTTAATAATACTATCTTTCATCAGTATACTCCTCCATCAATTTATATTATACTACATTTTTTTCTTACCTTCAAGTGCTTTTATTAATGTTATTTCATCTAAATAACCAATATCAGCTCCAGCAGGCAATCCATAACCTATTCTATTTACTACTACATCTTTATTTTCTAGTATTTTATCAATATAATGTGATGTAATTTCTCCGGAAATTGTTGAAGAAAGGGATATAATAACCTCTTTAATTTTTTCATCGTTAACTCTCTTAACTAATGAATTAATATTTATGTCATCAGGACCAACACCACCCGTTGGTGATATTGTTCCATTTAACACATGATATTTTCCTCTATATACATTTGTTTTTTCAAAAGAAATTATATCACGGCTACTTTCAACAACCATTATAGTATTATCACGTGAACTATCTTTGCAAATATCACATATGTCAGCATCGGTTATATTGCAACAACGCTGGCATTTTTTAATTGTTTCCACAACATCAATTAGTGTTTTACTGAATAAATGAACATTTTCTTTGCTCATTTTTGATAAAGTAAATAACGCCATTCTTTCTGCTGATTTTGGTCCAACACCTGGATACATCTCAAAGCATCTAATTAATTTTTCAATACTATCTGGGTATTTCATTCCTAGAATAAACCACCCATACCGCCTAATAAAGCATTGTATTTACTCATTTTTTCTTCCATCGTTTTATCAATTTCTCGATAACATGAATTACTAGCAGCAACAATCATTTCTGATAACATTTCTAAATCCTCTTTAGATTCCACCTCAAAATCATCACTAATAATAACTTCCGACAATTCTTTTGTTCCATATATTTCCACAGTTACAACGCCACCTGCACTTGCAGTAAAAATAGTTTCCTCTATTTCGCGTTGTGTTTGAACCATTTCATCTTGCATTTTTTTAATCTTTTTCATTAAAGCTTGTTGATTCACAAAACCACCTCCTATTCAATATTAATTAAATGTTCACCAAAGAAACTAATTGTTTTATCAACAATTTCTTCCCTTGGATCTTTATATTCTTTTTTTGCACTTATGATAATCAAATCCTTATCTTCAATAGGTTTAAGTTTAGGGAACTTTGTACCCATTTGATATTGCTCAACATATTCGGAACGTTTTTGTTCCCAAACATATTCTGGCAACGCCACATAATTATAATTATCATTTAGTGCCCCTTTTAACAATTTTATGGCATCAATCTTAAATTTTGGTCTCATAACTTGATTGCATAAAGCAGCAGTTTTATAAACCAAAATTAATTCTTTATTACCAACAGCGGCAACACGACAGTCCTTAAGAATTTCAGCAGTTCCTTTTTGATCAGGGCGAGCTAAATTAACAATGTTTTTCCACATTTGCCCTATTCTCTTAAAATCATTTCTTGATTCATCCTTACGAGATTCATGAAGAATTTCTTCAATTACACGAATATCATAACTAGAAAATTTGTCAAAATGGCTATCTTTATCATTAACTTCTTCTGTAGTTTTATCTAATGGGAAGTTAGGATCAATTTTCTTAATTTCTTCTTCCATCAATTGTCTTTCTTTTTCGAATAGTCGTTCTTCTTTTTTTGTAACCACCAATTCAGAATTAGCTGTTCTTTTTGATTGAAGTTCTGTTACTCCTGAGGTTGGTTCTTCAACCTTAACTTCTTCAGTAAACTCAGTAATTTCTTCATCAAAATCACTACTTTTATCTATTTCTTCATGTTTAACTTCATCATTTTTTTCTAGACCCATAAAATCAACTTCAATTTTTTTAACTTCAAAATCTTTAATTGGGGTTAAATCCGAATCAAACAAAGCCACTTGACCACTTTGCTTTTTCTTTTCAGATATAGATTTTTTAGCTAAATCTCTTGACAATAAATCATAAACTTGCTTTTCGATTTGTGATATTTTTTGCAATAAGTCGTTTGGATATACATCAAATCTCTTATTATCTATTTTAGAAATTTCTACTTTTATTTTATCTAAATCTTCTTTAATTCTTATAATTTCAATTCTAAGTTCATCCAATTTACTTTCATCAAAAATAATTTGAGGAGAGGTTTGAATAGGATTTAAAACTTTTTCATTTTGAGCATTTTTAATATCTGATATTGATTTTATAATCTCTTCAATTTGTTTATTAATCTTTAAAAAATCTTCGTCAAAATTATTTTCAACTATGTTTTGTATTTCATCAGTAACTTGATTATTTTCTTTAACTTCGGATAATATTTTTTTAATCTCTTCAACTTCAGAATTTATTTTTATAAAATCTTTATCGTAATTATTTTCAACTTTATTTTGAAGATTATTAATCTTTTCAATATTTTCTTGAAGATTTAACCTATTTAACTCTGAAACAATTTTATTTAATTTCAATTCAAGCATTTCAATTCTTTCATTATCTTTTTCATTATGAAAAGAATTCGTATTACTAACATCACTTGATTTATTTAAATCCAAATTGTTTATTTTTTCTTCTAATTCTTTAATCTTTGCAATATAATTTAAATCTTCATTAGATACATTTATTAACCTAATAAACGCCACTTCTAAATATATCCTTGGAGATTGTGAATACTTAATTTTGGATTGCACATCACTTAATACATCAATATAATAAAATATATGTATTAAATCAGTTTTTTCAGTTAAAAATTTAAATTGACTCTTTTCAAAAATATATTTTGTAAATACAACTGAATCGACACTCTTAAAAAGCAACATATCTCGAAAAAACTGGATAATGTTATTGACCAATCTTCCAACTTCTTTACCAGAGTCGATTAATTCATTAATAATTTCTAAAACCTTATTTGTATCCTTATTATGTAAATGTAATCCTAGTTCAATCAAGCGATCATTATTAATATTTCCTGTAACTAGATTTACTTCATCAATTGATATTTTTTCATCAGCATATGATATAGCTTGATCTAGAATACTTAATCCATCTCTTAGTCCACCTTCAGCAGATTCGCTAATTGATTTTAAAGCTTCTTCGTCGATTTCTATATTTTCTTCAGCACAAACTTGTCTTAATTTGTGGGTAATTTCATTAATAGTTAGTGATTTAAAATCAAATCTTTGACATCTTGAAATTATTGTTGCCGGTAATTTATGAGGTTCAGTTGTAGCTAATATAAACACAACATGTTTTGGAGGTTCTTCTAATGTTTTAAGCAAAGCATTAAAAGCACCAGTACTTAACATATGAACTTCGTCAATAATATAAATTTTATATTTAGCACCAGCTGGTAAAAACTTTACTTTTTCTCTAATTTCCCTTATTTCATCAACACCATTATTACTAGCAGCATCGATTTCAATAACATCAATTCCAACACCATCACTAATTTCATGACAAGAAGGACAATTATTACATGGCTCATTCAATGTAACATTAGAACAATTTAGTGTTTTCGCAAATATTCTCGCTAAGGTTGTTTTACCAGTACCTCTAGGACCAGAAAACAAATACGCATGTGACACTTTTTTACTAGCTATTGCATTTTGTAATGTCTTTACAACTACTTCTTGACCAACAACTTCACGAAAAAATTGTGGTCTATACGTACGATAAAGTGCTTTATACGCCATTTTGTCCCTCCATTTTAATTTTTAATTATATATTTACTTTATTATACCATATTAAGTTGTTTTTTTAAAGTTGTTTGTATAAAAAAATTATCTTATCATATATGATGTTTTTAAACATATAAATTAGTATGTTTAATTTTAATATATCCCAAAGCTCAAATATAGATTTAATTTTTTTAATGGTCGGTGGATTATCTGTCTTTTTATTTGGACTAAATATAACAAAAGAAAATCTAAAAAAATTATCTAGTAACCATCTAAATAAACTAATAGATAAATGTACGGATAACAATTTTAAAGCATTTCTTACAGGATTAATTACTACAATTTTAATTCAATCCTCATCAGGTGTTTGTGCAATAGCAATTACTTTAATTGCATCTGGTCATCTTACATTTAAAAAAGGCCTTGGGATAATGATTGGTTCAAACCTTGGAACATGTATCAGTTCATTTTTGTTTGGAATTAATATTGAAGAATACTCTTTAATTATTATTGTAATTGGAGCGCTTTTTTTCTTTCCTTCAAAAAAATTAAAAACTCAATTGATATCACAAATAATTATCGGTATAGGTCTTTTATTTTTAGGTCTACATTTAATGGGTTCAGCATTCGAAATAATGGCAAACCAACCTAAATTTAGTCATCTAATAATTCAATATGTAAACAATAATTTCATATCATTTCTTATTGGAATTCTTATTACTTTTATAATTCAATCCTCATCAGCAATTATTGGTGTTTTAGAAAAAATATATGCAAGTGATTTAATAAGCCTTTCTCCTGCAATATTATTAATTCTTGGTTCAAATATTGGAACAACCCTAACTTCATTTATATCTACAATTAATACAAATAAAGATGCTAGAAAAGCTGTTGTTGCAAATGTATTATTTAATATAATTGGAGCAATATTATTTATTATAATACTACCTATATTTATAAAATTTCTTATATTTTTTAAAAGTCAAAATATCATCAGATCTAAAGAACTAATGATTGCATTTGCACATTTAATATTTAACTTAGTAAGTGTAATTTTAGGTTATATTTTTATAAATCAACTAATAAATCTAACCAATTTTATTACAAATGAAAAAAAGAAAAACCACTCATAGAGTGGTTTTTAATTTACTTAACAATTGATACATTTGATGCTTGTAAACCACGGTTGCCTTGAACTTCTTCAAAAGTCACTTTTTGACCTTCTTGTAAGCTCTTAACTCCAGCAGTCTTGATAGCAGAAAAATGAACGAAAATGTCTTCGCCGTTTTCCATTTTAATGAAACCAAAGCCTTTATCGTTGTTAAACCATTTAACTGTTCCTGTTTTCATAGGAATCCTCCTTAAAAAATTATTGTAATAAAAAAATAAAATAATCACAGTATAATATCCAATAAAAGGCATTTGATACATTATTATAATATACTTTTAAAATTACACTACTATCATAGCATTTTTTTAAATTTAAGTCAATACATATTATACAAATAATTTTTTATTTGTTTTTTCCGTTTTTATTTTATGCAAAAAACGTATAATATATTACTATTTTTTTGCATATAATAATTTTGCTATGAAATAATTGACAAAATATGCAAATATGATATAATAAAAATATAAACTTTGACGAGAAAAGTAATTGGTAAAGTTCAGTTAAGTGACATGGAGATAGTGTGAACCCATGATGAACCCCTATGAAAGAACACTCTGAGTTGTTAGAAGAAATTAAGTAGAACTAACTGTAAGCTTGCATTAAAAGCATTTGAGTGCACTAAAATTTTTATTTTAGTGAATTAGGGTGGTACCACGGAAATTTTCGTCCTTAAGATAAGTCTTAAGGATTTTTTATTTTTATATAGGAGGAAAAATGAAAACAAGCGCTCGTTACTTATCAAAGAATTATACAGAACTTCTTAACAAAGAAGTTGTTGTTAAAGGGTGGATTAGAACTAACCGCAACCAAAAAGAATTTGGATTTATTAGTTTTAATGACGGATCAACTCTTGGAAATTTACAAATTGTTTATGATAAAGGATTGGAAAATTTTAACCAAGTATCAAAATTTCGTGTTGGGTGTGCATTAACAGTAACAGGAATTATTGTTTTAGGACCAAATGAAAAACAACCATTTGAAATCAAGGCAACAAATGTTGTTCTTGAAGGTGATTGCCCTGAGAACTATCCAATTCAACCAAAAAGACATACAAGAGAATTTTTACGTGAACAAGCACATTTAAGAGCACGTACAAACTTGTTTAATGCTGTCTTTAGAGTAAGAAGCTTACTTGCATTTGCAATTCATGATTTCTTTAGAAAAAATGAATTTACATATGTTCATACTCCAATTATTACAGCTAGTGATGCTGAAGGTGCTGGAGATATGTTCCAAGTAACCACTCTTGATTTAGATAGAATTAGAGATAGTAAATCTGAAGTTGATTACTCAAAAGATTTTTTTGGTAAAAAAGCAAATTTAACTGTATCAGGACAACTTGAAGCTGAAACATATGCTTTAGCATTCAAAAATGTTTATACATTTGGACCAACATTCCGTGCTGAAAATTCCAACACTACAAGACACGCTTCAGAATTTTGGATGATTGAACCAGAAATGGCATTTGCTGATTTAAATGATGATATGGATTTAATTGAAAGAATGCTTAAACATGTAATCAAATACATACTTGACAATGCCTCTGAAGAATTAAGTTTCTTTGATGAGTTTGTTGCTAGTGGTAAAACAAAGCAATTAAAAGATTTCTTAGAATCAAAAATTGTAAGATGTGATTATGAAAAAGCTGTTGAAATATTAAAAAATTCAAATAAAGTATTTGAAAATAAAATTGACTTTGGTACTGATTTGGCTACAGAACACGAAAAATACTTAACTGATGAATATTTTAAATCTCCAGTATTTATTACCAACTGGCCTAAAGAAATCAAAGCTTTCTACATGAGAGTTAACGATGATAACAAAACTGTTGCTGCCGTAGACTTACTAGTCCCTGGAAGCGGCGAACTAGTTGGTGGTAGCCAAAGAGAAGAAAGAATGGATGTATTACTTCAAAGAATGAAGGAATTAAATATTCCAGAAGAATCAATGGAATGGTACTTAGATTTAAGAAGATTTGGCGGAGTATATCACGCAGGATTCGGTTTAGGCTTTGAAAGACTAATTATGTATGTTACTGGCGTAGAAAACATTAGAGACGTAATTCCATTCCCTAGAACACCAAATAATTGTGAATTCTAAAAAAAACATCACTACATTTGTAGTGATGTTTTTATTTATGGTTTTGGTGATTAATCACTATATTGAAAGCAGCAATCTTATCTTTATCACCAAAAACAAATATTGTATCATTAGGAAGTAAAGAATCATTAGCTTTTGGGGGGAATATATCATCACCCCTGTGAATTAATAAAAGATTTACATCATAATTATTTCTAGGATTTAACTCTTGAATTGTAATAGGTTCATTATTTTCAGTAACAATTAGTTCAACAATACAATAATTACTGCTTAAATTAAAGTAATCAATAAATGTATCGCTAACAATTTTATTAGCAAGTCGTACACCAGCTAATTTTTGTGGAGACACAATATCAGTTGCACCAATTCTTTTCATGACATTTATATAATAATCATCATCAACTCTAACTGTAATTTTTTTAATTCCAAACTCTTTTAAAATAATTGTCGACATAATAGTATCTTGTAATTTAGATCCTAAAGCAACAACAGCATGATCAACATTATTAACTCCAAGTTCGCGTAAAGCTGCCTCATCAGTTATATCACAAATAAATGCATTACTAATAATTTCTGCAGCTTTTGCAACATTATTTTCATCTTTATCAAGTGCAATTATGTCCACATCATGACGATTTAATTCTTCAACAAGTTTTAGTCCAAATCGTCCCAATCCTAAAATGGCAAATGTTTTTCTCATATATACTCCTTAACCAATCAACATTTTTTCTTCAATATATTTAATTTTATTATTCGATTCATTATTCCAACGTGTACTCCACATTTTAATGATACTAATTGGTCCTAATCTACCAAATAACATTATAAAAATTATAACGATTTTACTTATAGAATGAAGTCCTGGAGTTATCCCCATACTAGCACCAGTATTACTGAACGCTGAAAATACTTCAAACACTATTTTTGTTAGATATCCATATCCTTCTTCAGCACCACTATTAAATCTTTCAATGATACTAATTATACTTACACCCATAAAAATAACAGTTATTGAAAACATAACCAAGACGAATGCCTTAGTAATAGAATAATTAGATATTTGACGATTATAAGTTAGGGTCCTTTTGCCAGTTGCAAAAGAAGCAATTGATTTAACTAGTGTATAAAATGTTGTTACTTTTACACCACCAGCAGTTGATGCTGGAGACCCGCCAATAAACATAAATGCCAGTGCAATCATATATCCTAAAAAAGATAGCATATTATAATTAATGCCAAAAAAACCAGCAGTTCTTAAGTTCACAGATGTAAAGAATGCTTCTAACCAAGTTATTTGATTCCACTCACTTATTTTAAAAATCAAAGTTCCAACAACAATTAAAACAAAAGATGTCTTTAAAACAATTTTTGAGTGTATTCTTAATTTTCTCCATGATTTAACATGGATAACGTCATAGATAACTACAAAGCCAATCCCACCAATAAAAATTAGTATTGATGTAATTAACACATAGAAAATATTGCTATTATAGTATTGTAATTGAGCTTCACTTAATATACTAAATCCCGCATTATTAAATGCTGTAATCGAATGAAATATACTTAACCATAAGGCTTCAAAAAAATTAAAATCACCAATAAAAACTATAAAGTTTAATACAGCACCAATTAGCTGAACAATTAAAGTTATTTTAACCGTACTTCTAACTAATTTAACCATACCACTTGCGGAATTTTGGTTCATTGATTCTTTTATTAAAAACCTGTCGGCAATTCCTATTTTTAAACCCATTAATGAAAATAAAAACATTACAATTGTAATAAACCCTAACCCACCAATTTCTTCTAGTAAAATTATTACAAATTGGCCAAAAAATGTATAACTTGTATCAATTGATTGAACTGAAGTCAACCCTGTTACACAAACAGCACTTACTGCAGTAAATAATTCATCAATAAAACTAGCATTATATCCATCAACTCTTGATATGGGCAACATTAATAGTAGCGCGCCAACAAAACTTACTGCAACAAATCCTAATAAAATTATTAAATAAGGGTTATTCTTTTTCATTTTCTTTCCTTTTAACTACTTTGCATTTATTATACATTATTTAACATATTACTAGTATATTATACTATTAAAATTTATTTATGCAAGAATTTATATTATAGACAATTAAAAGGAACCTGATATACAGGTTCCTACTTATTTCCAAGTATCATAGTAATCAGTTAAGCCCCAATATGGATTTCCTGTTGGTTCATCTAATTTACTCACTACTATTTTAAAATTTCTTGTCCTATTTCTTTCAGCAGTTTCAATATAATAGTAATTACCCTTTTCTCCACTTATATACTGATTCATTTTTGGTAAATACTGATTATTATAAATAATATCATACTTATAAATATTTAAACCAGCACTTGTTTTAGGAAGGTCTAAACTGATCTTATAGAATCCACTCATGTTACGTCCAAACAAATATAAATATTCATCACTATTAGGGGTATTAAATTGGATAAAACTATTGTTATATCCACCAATGCTATTAAAAGTTGGAAAATCACTTACGTTTTCAGCAAGTGCTTCAGTTGCAATTACCTTTTCATTACCTAAATAGGCATTAAAGTTTTCAATCTTCATGAATATTGTTTTATTCTTTAGTTCTAAAGAATTATAAGCAATTGTTTCAACACCATTTTCTAAGTAATAAATTGAAAATGATAGTGTTACATTATACATAACGTCAATTACGGATATAAAGTAATATGTGAAATTATTACCATCTTCAGATCTTACACGATAGGCAATAACGATATTTCCTTCTTCACCAGTTTCTTGATCATATGTATAATCCGTTCCTAAAACACTTTTTTCCTCATCCGTAGCATCAGCATAAACTTCAGGGCCACCCACCCAAACATTGTTAACAAATTTCCCACGGGAAACACTTGCACCAGCTGGCAAATATTCAACCATATTTGGATAATAATCATTTAACGGAATGTTTGGAACTTTACCATCAATTCGATAATATTGTACTCCATTTTTATCAGAATTATCATAGTCAATACCATCATAAAAAACCTTCATAATATACGGACTATTAGTTACCTTGTTTCCAAATTTATCTGCTTGAAACACATCAAAATAACTCGTTGTAACAACATCGGTAAATTGAATATTCTTTAAATATGCATCTTCTCCTGCTTTTTTCTCAATACTAATTGCACCAATAATTACAACCTCTTCAATACCCAAACTATTGTACCTAACAAATTCAAATTCGAATTTATATATACCGGGATTGTTTTCGGAAGTTATATAAATATATAATAACTCATCAGCACCATATAAAACGCCATCAATTGGTATAGAACCATTAGTAATATTTGTTGAAATAATACGTATAAATCCATATGAACTTTGTGTATCTAGATTATATATATAATCTGACAATGAACTATTGATTCCAAAGTTAATAGAGAATTTTGTTTGTAACGCTTCACGTGTTGCAAACAAATTACTAGTTGAAACGGCATTATCATCTTTTTTAACTTCTAAAACATTGAGTGATTTTTCTGTTATTGTATGTTCATATGTTACACCATTGGATCCAGCCGTATTAACTTGGGCTTCACTCTTTATAACATACTTAAAATAATACTCCCTATAGCCATTATCATTATATTTAAATCCTTCATATGAAATTGAAACTAATGATGCAAATGGCGATACAATAATTTCAAACTCTTCAACACCAAAAACTACATATCTTCTATTTGATAAATAAGCAAAATTAGATAATGTGTTTTCTATAAAACTTACAGGCCCATTAATTAAAGGGGCATTAAAATCAATTAATGTAGCAATTTTTCCATCAGTTATAGATAAAGGATTATAGAATGAATAGTACTTTAATTCATAAATAGTATTTTGGGTAGAATAAGCATTTCTTACATTAATTACTCTATCTGTTTCATAAGAAAAATATTTATATCTAATTTCATAACTTCCACCAACTAAACTATCAGTAAAGTAGATTGTAAAATCAAATACGCCACTACTATTAACTGCATTTGATGTAATAGTATAATAATTATAATCTACTTTTTCATTTAAATAATATAGACTTACAAATTGAGATATATCTGTTCCAGTTTGAAGTAATTTATTTGAATCAGTAAAGGTAAATTTAATATTATTATTTACTGGAAAATCATTATAATTATTAAAGAAACTTGTTTGACTAACACTGGCTCCATCAATACTTACACCTGTTATTGATATAGGTGTTTCACTGGTGTTTCTGGCTTTAAATCTTATATACACATTATATTCTGTCGTATACAAAGATATATTATTTACATTCATAAAAATTGGGTCATTGACGGCTGCTTCCGAATAAACACGCAATTTTCCAATATAAATATCCACATCTGTTTGTACATTAGATATATCTACGCTAAATATAGGAGCTAAAGTTTTTGAAACTATGCTATCCTTTTCAGCATATAGTAAATCTTGAAACTGTTCAATTGTCAATACATTTCCTTCATGTATATATGAAGAGTAATTAGTAGATGCAAGTAATGCCTTTTCCGATATACTTGCAAATCCCACACTAAAAGTGGCAGTAGTACTTGTTGGAGCAAACAGATTTAAACTTGCTTCAAATGTAACCTTTTTATTTATATTATCAACAACGCCATTAGCAATTGGTGTATTAGTGTTATTTTCTTCTAGATATATTTCTTGATTTTCTTCCAACAACTCTGATTTTTCATTATAAATTGTTTGTAAAGCTAAATTATATCTAGTTTTAAAACTAGTATCAAATTCTTCCTTTAGACTCTCGTTTAAAGCACCATAATTTACGTTAGGGCTGACATTATCCTTAAGTCTATATATATTTGTTATGCTGATGTTTGCAGGCAATATAGAACCAAATTTACTTCCTGATGTAGTTGTTAATACATACATACCATTTTGTCTTTTCTCTTTTTGAGTAGTAGATAATACATCAGCATTAACATAGTAAATATAAGATGAAATACTTTCACCCGTTGCAAGTTTTGTATTTGGATCTCTCATTACAAAGTTTGGATCATATATGTATTTTCCAGCTCCACCAGGAGTTTCTGTAATTAATGGTTTTTCTACAGTAATTCTTGTGGTATTTTGATTACTCACTGTAAGAGTTGCTGTAACCTGCTCATTATTTATAGTCTTATTAGTTGTGGTACCAGCGTTTCCATATAAGCTATTATTACCAGTTTCTGTTTTTCTTACTGCTACTGGCAATAATGTATTACCAGCTAATTGAGTTTGGCCAGTTATTTCTTCTATATTGTTGACTGTTGTATTACCAACAGTTTTTGAATATGTATAATAATTTGTACGCGTTGTGTTGATAGTAGTATAAGTATAATCTAAAGTATATGAGTATACAGCGTTTTGACCACTGCCGCTTTGTCTTGTTTTACTTACAACATTAACAGAAGCAGAAATTGCAGTGCCTTCATATTTTTCATAGTATATATAATTTGTTTTATACCCTGAAAATACTGCTTGTGTTGTATCGTTAACTTTTGCACTAAAATAGTATTCTGATGCAAATCTAAAATATGAAGAAGATTGTGTAAATGTTTGAACTTGGTCTAATCTACCTATTAAGTCAACATTTTTATCCGCGTTAACGATGTAATCAAAGCTTCCACCGCTGGAAGTCATAATTCCCGAATAACCCCTTTGTAATCTACCAAATACTCCTCCAAATCCTCTTTTACTTAATGGAACTTGAGTTAAATCACCAGTAGTTTGAGGAAAATAAAATTTTAAATCTTCTGAATCAGTAAATTTATACATGTTAGCATCATCAATACCTCTAACATTACTTTTACTCATTATTTCTTTAGAAATACTACCATAATTGGCAGTTTTTATAGCTTGAACGCTTCCATAGTGAATAGCTGTATTAATGTTTACAGTTGTTGTTACATTACCAATAGCATATGTTGCACCAATTACTCCTCCTGCTACATCTGTTGAGTATACATCACCATGATTTATCATTCTCTTCATAACAGATAAACCATACCCAATTACCCCACCAGCACATGCATAAATTGCAGGGCGATCTTCAGTTCCATTCCCCGCAGTATATTCAGAAATAGATTTAGTTACAGCAATAACAGTACCAAAATTAATTGAGTTAGATAAAATGGTGCTAGAAGTTTCATTTCTTCTTGCTGCCTTATCTGCTGAAGATGGCATTGGTACTACTTTACCAGCTGCAATTTCATCATATAGCGTTACCCCTAATATCCCACCACTTCTTGCATAACTATAAGCAATTCCAATTACTTCACCATTATTTACTGTGTCATATATACGTGAGTTAGGGCCCGTTACAATGGAAGCAATTCCTCCAACTACTACACCACCTAATATATTAGTAATTAAACCAGCGGCAGTATTAGTACTGTCAATACTAATACTTGTTTTACTTATTTCGGTTCCTTGATATATAGTTAAGTTGCCCATGTTCATAGTATCTTGGATAGAACCATTATTTTGAGAAGTTATTCCACCAACATAGACATTACCATCGCCTTTAATACCATAACTAAATGTGACTTTAGTTAGTGTTGAAATATATTCCACAGGTGTAGTTGTTGAAATGTTTGCTGAATTAATAGAGTCTATAATACCAAAAATTGCTGTCGGCTGAGTAGATGTAACATTAGCACCGGTATGTAAATCGCCAGATAAATTAATACTTGTTAATCCTCCAACGTATGTGTTTGATGAGTTATTAATTGCAGAAACATATAT
>JAEYQM010000093.1 GCA_023410025.1 Bacillota bacterium | reverse complement strand
ACAAATTTGCAAGAAATCACTAAATAATATTTAGCATAATGTATATTAATAAATTGTAAAAAAATACTTAATTTTTTTAATAGTCAAAACTAACCTCTAAAATGCTAGACAAATATAGCAAGTAGTTATAAATGTTAAAATAAAGTTTTTCTGATGTTTTAGATAGTTAATTTAATAGTTATATGGTTATGATTAAAAATATAAATCCAAGCAAATATGTTTTTCTAATATCTATATAATATTGTACTTTAAGCAAATCATCAATTTAGTATTATTCCCTATACTGACGGTAGTAGTATATCAAATCCAACTTTTAAAAAAACCATATTCATAACCATATTATCATAAATATTATTATTTCCACAAAAGATAAATTATACATAAAAGAAATAATACCAATAATTAAAAAATATCTTACATAAGAATTACATTTCATCATGTTATTAATAACAAAATGCTTTAATTTACACTTGTTTATAAATTCAATGTGTATTTTGGGTATTAAAGATTTAGGATCAAGAAAATTAGTAATCTCATTACTACTTTATAGTTTAAATAATATTTTGTAAAACTTATATCATTTTCTAATTATGAATTATTAAAATTATATTTTTTTAAAGCAAGGTTCTTTTCAATATAAGGACTGATATCACGAATTATTACTTTTTAATTTCTTCCCAGTGAGTATTTTTACTTAGTATTGAAGAAGATAGTATAAAAAGTAAAATATCAGATTTTCATTATAATAAAACTATGAATTTGTATGTTTTATATCACAAACCATCATAATAATTATCTAATAATTAAATGATATAATTCTTATTCATTTTAAAAATACACTTTTTAGTTATTATCATCAGTCCTTATCTTGAAAAGAACCTAAAGCAAAAATATTTAATTTTAATTTTATATTCATAGACACAAATGTTATACAAATTTTTATATAAAGTTAAAACAATTGATTCTACAACAATAATTCCTATTTTAATTAAACCTTTTAACACTTAATTATTTATTAGACATCCACCAAAATAATAATGTTAAAGTATAAATTTTTTTTTTTAATACACTATCCCATACTAATATTTCTTTTAGCATATCAATAAATACATTCACATAGTCTATAAATTATAATTTAGTTCAATTTATAACATAAAGTTTATTTTTTTATATTAATTTTTTTACAAGTAGTATTAGTACTTTACTAAACATTTTTTAAAAAATAACATATCATAATATATTTTTTTTATTAATAATTTACTTTGGAATAATCATAACTCTATATCAAACCTAATTTACTATAATTAATGTATGTAAATAAGATGGGGTATAAAATACTAGTAAAACAATTATATAAATTGGAAACTCCCCCTTCAAATAAATACATTTTACAGTTCAAAATAATGCATCGTAGATATCAAAACAAATCCGCTAGAGATGGCCAATTTATTAGATGGTATGTTGTCAGCATTACATACCCAATATGAAGACTGATTCTTTTCCTGACATTGTATTAAAAAAGAATCCACCATCTTTTTAGCGTATCCTAACTGACGATACTGCTCATCTATCCATATATTAATTCCATGACTATTATTAATACTATATTCACTTAAACAATATCCACATACTTTTCCATCAATAATCAAAGCAAATCCAAATCCGTTTTGGAAAAAATCTTCTAGATCCGTATATGAATACAATTCATCTATAATTAAATTTGTATTTAAAAAATTATTCTCTGTAAATTCACGTGTAATAGGAACAATACATTCATTTTTTTCATTAAATTTAGTATTTTTAGCATTATTAAACTGATATACATTAAGGTATTTGTCTTTTAACTTATTGAAAAGTGTATTTTTAATAAATGTATACCAAATATCATTTGGATAATATAAATATCTTGGCGTATCAAAATCACCTAAAACGGATATAAATTGATCACCATTGGCGTTTAAAAACTCCCCTCCAATAAAAACGCTTTGTCCCCATAATAACATGGCTCCACTGTTTTCAGGAAATAAAATAACTTTCCCTTTTTTTCTAAATATAAGCGATTGAGTTAAATTTTGATAAATATAGTAACTATATAATGATGAAATATCTATTGTTGACATGTAAACAGTCCTCCACAAATTCTTTTTTATATCATAATTATATTATACATTAAAATAAATCAATTTCTATCATATTCTTTTATTTGCAGGAGTAAGTACATTACATAATATAAATTTTTTTAATCCAATAGTATTAAAATTTTTCTATTTAAGTCTGTATGGCAACGAGCCATAAATTAATAGATCAAAATAAAATAATTTTTCTCTTAAGTACTAAGTCGCTAAAATATATTTTATATTTTATATCTAAGTTAAAATATGTAAATGATCATAATTAAAGATATTTAATTTAACAATTGTTTATTAATTTAATTAAAAAGATGCCATATATCTATGGGATATATGACATCTTATGTTTATTATTTATTAAATAATTTTTTAAAGTTTTTTAAAATTCAATTCAGTTTATATTGGTTAATTTTGTAGAATTAAGAAAATAATTTTACTATCTCTTTAACAAGTTTTTTGTTTGAACTCAAGTTATATTTTTCTTTAAAATCTTTTGTTTCAATTGTTAAAACAACTTCTAAAAATAAAAATCCCG
>JAEYQM010000003.1 GCA_023410025.1 Bacillota bacterium | reverse complement strand
GGCTTTTTAGAATAGCTCTTTTATCAATTTCATCATAATCATATTTTATGGTTTGATTTTGATGAATATAGTTTACCATGTTAAGTAAATCATTACTTTGAGTACCTATTGAATTATGATTCAAATGAAAGGTTTTAAGTAGTTCCTTTATTCCATAAAGAGTTGATTCATCTTTATTTCTGGGTGATGAATCTTTAGTAATAATTAATCGCATTCTTGAATCTGAAATTTCAAGTTCAATTATTTTTGCAAGAAAATATGAATCCCTTTCAATTGTCTGATTAATAATTCTATCCAAATCATGTCCTACTTTGTTTTCATATACTTCGTTTTTACCGACAAACTTATAAATTGACATTAGACCAGCAATAACATCATTTGGAATTAAAAATCTATTTAAGTTTAATATACAACTCATTTTTATCTCTCTTCCTATTTAAATGCCCATCTGTGAGAAAATTAATGGATAAATACCCACTTAAATTTAATTAATCTTCTCACAGAAGGCTTATTTTGATTAAAAATTACTCTTTTTCGGTAATAACTAATTTATTAGGTGTACCAACACCCTCTACATTAATTTTTTTACCAGTATTTGCAGTTGCTGATTTTAGAGTTGCAAAATCAACCTTAACATAACCTTTATTTCCAACAACAAATGCTTCTAAATTATCATTGGCATTTACCTTCTTAACAATCCCAACGTCAATCACATTGTTTGATACAGTCTTAAGCATTTGGATATATTGCTTTCCAACATTATTTTTCTTACCAAGAATAATTTCACTTGGTTTTAATTTTTTAATAGAATTATTGTCAGTAAGTAATATAATCATATCATGTTCAGATAAAAATCTACCTGATACAATTCCTTCATTTGGACGATTCTTCAGTTCCATAGCTTTAACACCAAATGATGCTGGAGCCATAATACTTATTTCATTACTATTATAACGATTGATAAATCCTTGTTTAGTACATACTACTACTTCAGAATTTGGATCGTTAGTTATATCAACACTTACTAATTCATCTTCTTCTCTAATTTTTGTGGCTTTTAAAGCATTAGAGTATCTTGTTGCCTTCATATCACTGATTGGTGTTCTCTTAATCAAACCATTCTTTGTTGTAAATAGTAAGTATTTTAATTGATCAAAATCACTGATTGATACCGAGAAGATAATTTTTTCGTTGGCTTCAATATTAACTAAAGTACTTACATGGTAACCAAAATCTTTATGTTTTACTTCCGGAATGTTCTGAATTGGTAAGAATACATAATTTCCTAAATTTGTAAACATTAATAATGTATCAAGAGTAGTTGCACTAAACACATTAGATACGATATCGCCTTCTTTGAGTTTTGTTTCTTCTTCAACTTTAAAGTTCTTAGGAGTTAATCGTTTAATATATCCTGTATGAGTTACAATTACAAATGTATCTTCCTTAGGAATTAGTTTTTTAACTTCAACAGTTAATTCTTCTACTCTGTCTTCAATTACTGTTCTACGTGGAGTAGATAGATTAGTAAGTGTATCTTTTAATTCATTGATAATCACATCATACAATACATCTTCATTACTTAAAACATTTTCTAAATGTTTAACTAAACCTTCAAGTTGGGCTTTTTCATTTTCTAAAGCAACAATATCTGTATTAGTTAATCTGTATAATTGTAACATTACAATTGCTTCAGCTTGTTCTTCAGTAAATTGATAATTGGAAATCAAGTTATCTTTTGCATCTTTTTTGTTTTGAGAATTTCTAATTGTTTTAATAACAGCATCTAAAATAGATGTCATAGAAATTAACCCTTCAACAATATGATGGCGTTTTTTAGCGGCTTTAAGTTCATAATTACTTCTATTTGTAATGATTTCTTTTTGGTGAACGATATAACCATCAAGTAATGGGATAATACCCATTTGTACAGGACGTTTATCGTGAATTGCAATCATATTAAATGAATAATTGATTTGTAGATCAGTTGATTTAAAGAAAAAGTCTCTAATATATTCAGGATTTGCATCCTTTTTAATATCTACTACAATTCTTACACCTTCACGATCGCTTTCATCCCTAATTTCAATAATCCCATCAATATTCTTGGCAACATAGGTTTCACTCATTTTCTTAACTAAAACAGCTTTATTTACTTCATAAGGGATTTCTGTAATTACTAATTGATTTATTTTCCCCTTTTCTACAATCTCTGTTTTTGATTTTAAAACAATTTTACCTTTGCCTGTGGCATATGCTTCTTTAATGCCATCAATTCCTTGAACAATTCCCCCAGTTGGAAAATCTGGTCCTTTTATAATTCTCATTATACTATCTAATTTGCAATCTGGATTTTCAATACGATAAATTACTGCTGATATTATCTCATCAATATTATGAGGAGGGATTTCAGTTGCATATCCTGCAGATATTCCGGTTGCTCCATTTACTAAAAGGTTTGGAAATTTTGCAGGTAAAACAGTTGGTTCTAATTCTTCATCATCAAAGTTAGGAATAAATCCAACTGTTTTTTTATTAATATCTTGAAGTAAATATTCAGCATATTTACTTAATCTCGCTTCTGTATAACGCATTGCTGCAGCAGGATCTCCGTCCATTGATCCATTATTACCATGCATATCAATTAAGGGTAATAACATTTTAAAGTCTTGAGATAATCTAACCATAGCATCATAAACTGATGTATCTCCATGAGGATGATATTTACCAATTACCTCACCAACAATCCTTGCGGATTTTTTATAAGGTTTATTAGAAAACATTCCTAGTTTATACATTGCAAATAGAATTCTTCTTTGAACTGGTTTTAATCCATCCCTTGCATCAGGTAATGCCCGATCTTGAATTATATATTTTGAATAACGCCCAAATCTCTCACCCACGATGTTTTCAAGATTATCATCTAGTATTCTTTCTGAAACAAAATCATTGATTTTTTCTATTACATCTTTTTTCTTTCTTGGACTACTCATCGAAAACTACCTCCTCAAGCGAGAAATTGTCATCATTATCAAATGATACATTGTTTTCAATCCAACTACGTCTTGGGTCAACATCATCACCCATTAAAATAGATATTTTATTATCAGCATCAGAGAAATCTTCAATATTAACTCTTATTAAAGTTCTAGTTTCTGGATTCATTGTTGTTTCCCATAATTGACTAGCATTCATTTCTCCTAAACCTTTAAATCTTTGGATTGAAATAACTTTATTCTTTTCTGTTTTTTCTTTTAAATCTTCATCAGTCCATGCATATTCAACGGAACTCTTTAAATTTAGTTTATATAATGGTGGTAAAGCAATATAAACTTTTCCAGCTTCAATTAGTTCTTTCATATATCTAAAGAAGAAAGTAAGTAATAAAACTTGGATATGAGCTCCATCAGTATCGGCATCAGTCATAATAATAATTTTATTATAATTTGATTTTGATGAATTAAAATCTTTACCAAATCCAGCACCAATCGAATAGATCATTGACATGATTTCTTCATTTTTTAATAATTCATCAGTCTTTGTCTTTTCAGCATTTATTACTTTACCCCTTAAAGGTAAGATGGCTTGGAAACGTCTGTCTCTACCTTGTTTAGCACTACCTCCAGCAGAATCTCCTTCGACGATAAATAATTCATTTTTTTCAGGATTTTTTTCTTGAGCAGGTGATAATTTACCGGCAAGATTTGCAGGTTTTGTAACCTTTTCCTTTATCATTCTCGCATTATCACGAGCAAGTCTTGCTGCTTCACGTACCTTTGCTGCTTTGATTGCATTTTGAACAATAATATTAGCAATTTCACCCTTTTCAGCAAGATAAAAACCAAATTTTTCAAATATAACTGCTTCTACTGCATTTTTAGCTTCAGCTGTACCTAATTTATTTTTTGTTTGTCCTTCAAATTGAAGTATATTTTCAGGGACCCTAATAGAAATAACAGCTGTCATTCCTTCCCTAATATCAATACCTTCCAAATTAGGATCTTTTTCTTTTAATAAACCCTTTTTTCGCGCATAATCATTTATAGCTCTAGTGATACCGACCTTAAAACCTATTTCATGAGTACCACCATCTCTTGTACGAATATTATTTACAAATGATAATGTATTTTCAGTATAGCTTTTGGCTGTGAATTGAATTGCTGCTTCAACTTGTATTTCCGAGTTTAATCCTTCAATATAAGCAGGTGTATGAATTACATCCTTACCAACATTTAAACTTTCTACGTATTCAACGATACCATTTTCATAATGGAAAGTTGTTTGTTGATCAGTTCTTTCGTCAATTAAATCAATTTTTAAACCTTTTATTAAATAAGCTGATTCCTTAAGTCTTGCAACACATAATTTATAATCAATTAGGGTTGTTGAAAAGATTGAAGGGTCTGGCTTAAAGTGAACTGTTGTACCAGTTTTTTTAGTTTCACCAATAATTTTTGGTTTTTTAATAACCGATCCACCATTTTCAAATCTTTGATTATAGATCTTTTTATCACGATGAATTGTAAGTTCAACCCACTCACTTAGGGCATTTACAACACTTGAACCTACACCATGTAGACCACCAGAAACTTTATATCCACCAGAACCATCAAATTTACCTCCAGCGTGTAATGTACAATAAACGACTTGTGGAGTAGGTATACCAGTTTTATGCATTCCAATTGGAATACCACGACCGTTGTCAATTACTTCAATGGAGTTTCCTTTGTGGATTATTACCTTAATGTAATTGGCTTCCCCAGCAAGAACCTCATCAATTGCATTGTCAACAATTTCCCAAATTAAATGATGTAGACCTCTTGAATCACTTGAGCCAATGTACATACCTGGTCTTTTTCGAACTGCTTCAAGTCCCTGTAATACCTGAATATCACTTTCTGTATACTTAGTAGCTGCCATACCAATCAAATCCCTTCATTTTATAAATTTAATCATAATTAATTATAGCATATTTTTAATTTAATTGCAATAGTAAATATTTATAACTAAATATAGTCATTTGTTATTATGAATATATTTAATTGCTTTCTTATTTTTTAATAATTTTGAAGTTTTAAGTTATTTTTTATAATAATTTGATAAAATATATCATAAATTACATCATTTATTTAGTGCTTGATTTATTGTAATTTATGGGCTATAATGGTTAAGAAAAGGGAAGGTATAATATGTTAATTAAAATTGCGTTGTTAATTCTTGCTTATTTATTAGGTTCTATTCCGTTTGGGTTTTTGTTTGGAAAGTCTAAAGGTATTGATATTAGAGAACATGGAAGTAAAAATATCGGTGCAACAAATACTGGTAGAGTACTTGGGTATCGTTACGCAGTTTTAACATATATTCTTGATGCATTGAAAGGTTTCATCATAGTTGCATTATTTACTTTAAACATTCTTCCTAGTGAATATTGTTTATTATCTCCGATGTTATATGGTATTGCTGCTGTATTAGGTCATACTTTTCCAATATTTTTAAAATTTAAAGGTGGTAAAGCTGTAGCAACAAGCGGTGGAGTAATCTTAGCATTTTCCCCAATCATCTTCTTCTCTGCTTTAATCATATTCTTCATTATTACAGGAATTTTTAAATATGTTTCCTTAGGATCAATTTTTGCAGCATCCTTCATAATGGTTGCTTCGATTGTAGAGACAATTTTAAAAGGTGGATTTTCTAATTCTGATCAATTAATTAATATCTACTTTCCATTAGGAACATTAATATTATTCTTAATTATTCTAATAAGACATAAGTCAAATATTGTAAGACTGATAAAACATCAAGAATCAAAAGTTAAATGGACTAAAAAATAAATAAT
>JAEYQM010000044.1 GCA_023410025.1 Bacillota bacterium | reverse complement strand
TTTATCAGTTATAATTCCATCAACATTATTTTTAATTAGTTTTTTCATTATTGTTTCTGTGTTTACAGTCCATACTATTACTGGTTTTCTTATTAAATGCATTCTTTGAATATAACCAAGAAGCACTAAATTATAATGAGGGGATACAAAATCACATTTTGTATATAGGATTCTAACTAATGGGAACAGTTCTGATAAGCGTGTTATTAGGAAATATTTGCCTTTTTTCACTCCTAGTAATAAACCACATTTAATACTTTTGTTATATTTTTTAATTGTTCTTACTGTTTTATCAGAAAAAGATCGAAAACAAAATTCATTATAATTTAAAAAACTTAATACAAAATCACAGATTTCTTTTTCATAACTCTCTTCTTTTAATTCAATATCTAAAAATATTTTACCTTTACAAAGTTCTAAAACTTCTTTTAACAAAGGTACTTTATAATTGTATTTATTACTAAATTCAAGAATTTGATTATAATTATAGTCTTTAATTAATTTTCCATCTATATCATGATCATGATGACAAACATATAAATTATCCTTTGTTTTATGAATATCAATTTCAATGCCATCCAAATTTAATGCAATAGCTTTTTTATAAGCATCCAATGTATTTTCGTGGGAACCAGTTTCTGTAACTCCACGATGAGCAATTAACATGATTTTATTCATATATCTCCTTAAAAAAAGTCAAATGTTTCCATTTGACATCTTATTACTTTTGTTGATTCATTGATGCCATTATTTGACGAACTTGTTTTTCTGAAGGCGTTCTTCCCATTTGTTGCATCATTACTCTAATCATCTTTTCATTAATAGGTGGGTTTTTTTCTAAGTATTTTGTAAAGTAGTGTCTTGCTACGAAGAATCCTACAACTCCTCCTACAACAATACCACCAACAATTCCAACTATAAGCCATACTGTACTAACCATAATAAACACACTCCTTTTTTATATTATACTATGAATACGTTTATATTTCAATCTTTTTCTTTACCTTTTTTAAATATAGTGATATAATTAATTGAGAGATTAAAAAAGAGGAGGAAATTATTATGCCAAGATTTATTACAGATTCTTGTATCGCATGCGGCACTTGTGCTGGGGAATGCCCTGTTGATTGCATCTCTGAGGGCGATATCTACGTAATCGACGAAAACGTATGTATCGATTGCGGTGCATGTCAAGAAGCATGTCCTGTAGAAGCAATTTCTGAAAGATAAAAATAGTGGCCCTAAGGCCACTATTTTATCTATATTGTAATGGATCGGTGTTTATTTCGCTAATAAACACCGTTTTTTTCACGTTAAATCGATTTTCTAGTTCATCCTTAATAAGATTGAACACCCACTTCTCAGCACCGTGATTGATTTCTATTAAAGAAAAATTATGTTCAACTGCATATTGAGCTATATGCAATTTAACTTCACCAGTAATTAAAACTTGAGCATTTTTATTCATGGCATTGTGAATTTCATCGATTTGTCCACCACTTCCACCAATTATAGCTACGCTACTAATTTTTTTATTTAAATCTCCAGCAACTCTTACACCACCAAGATTTAAACTTTTCTTTACATGGATTGCTAGATCATTTAAAGTCATTTCATTAATATTTCCAACTCGAACATACCCATTTAATTCATCACTAACTTGATAATTTGTTAATCCCAAAGCACTTGCAAGGGCATCATTAACTCCACCTATTGCTATATCTAAATTAGTATGCATTGCATAAACAGAAATATTATTTTCAAACAAAATTCTTAAAGTTCTTCCAACATTCGTATCAAATAAAACTTTTGTAATTCCCGTGAAGAAGTATGGGTGATGAACTATAATAAGATTACAATTCTTTTTTACTGCTTCTTTTGCTACTTCTAAAGTTAGATCTAAACTTAATAGAATATTCTTAAGCTCAAGATTTTTACTACCAATTATTAAACCAATCTTCCCTTGATCAAAAGCTTCAGCTGTGTTTTCAGGAAATCTATTATCTAAATATTCAACAATTTCTTTAACTAACATAATTTACCCAACACCCCTTCTATATAATTAATTTTATCTTCAATTTGAATACTATTTAAACTTTTGTATTTTTGAATTTGATTTTTCCATTTTTGAATAAATATATCACTTTTTTGACTTAATAAGAGGGGCCCAAAGAAATAATCTTCATTACTATACTCTCTGTAGCCTTTCTCAAAAACGATTAATTCATAATATATCGCATCTTCAAAGATAATCTTCTCTGAGGAGATGTAATATCCACAATTTTTAGTTATAAACTCCCTAACTTCAGGAATATTCTTATTTGCTTGAATGATTAGCCTTTTTACATTATTAAGTTTGCTTAAATCTTCGTTTATTATATCAATTATTAAATTACCGCCCATTCCAGCAATAACTACTACTTCAATATTATCTTTTAAATCTTTTAAGCCACTTGATAAATTAAAACAAACTTTATCTTTATATGATATAAGATTTGATTTTGCTTGAGTAAGTGGTCCTAATTTATTGTCAATTGCTTGGGCGTAAACTATCCCATTATTAAAAGCTTCTTTGATTAAATATCCATGATCGCATCCTATATCAGCTAGGTATTGATATGGAGCTACTAATTTTGCTAATTCTTTAATTCTATTTTTCATAAATTCACCTATTTGTATTTTATCATAAAACTTATATATTTCAATATAAATGTATTTTCTTATAATAATAAATAAAAAATGAGTTAAAAAACTCATTTTTTATATTTATTATTCAACATCTAAAACTTGAACAACCGCTACTTTTAAATATGATGATTCATCAGTTCCAATTAATATAGCATGATCTTTTCCTTGTGCTCGAACTTCAACAAGTCTTGCATAGACTTTACTATCTCTAACACTTTCCTCTATCATTTCTAAGAACATATTTAATGTAAGTGGTTGAGAACATGAACATGTAACTAAATAGCCACCCTTATTTAATAATTTTAAAGCAATTGTATTGATATCACGATATCCATGATATCCATTTTTCACACTATCCTTAGTTTTAATAAATGCTGGAGGATCAAGAATAATAACGTCAAATTTTTTATTTTCAGATTTATATTTTCTTAACTCTTCAAAAACATCAGCTTTAACTGTTGTAATATTTTTAAATCCATTTATTTCAGCATTTCTTTTTATATTATTTACGGCAAGTTCACTAATATCAACAGCAGTTACACTTTTAGCTCCATATTTACTTGCACACATTGAAAATCCACCAACATTAGAGAAGCAATCAAGAACGGTTTTATCCTTTACGTAATGTTTTAAATTATCGCGATTTTCTTTTTGATCTAAGAAATAACCTGTTTTTTGACCATTGATAATATCAATTTCCATTTTAATGCCATTTTCTTCAATAATAACTTTATCAGGAACATCTCCATATAGTAATTGTTTAACTTCTTTTAGACCTTCTTTAACTCTAACAGATACATCACTTCTTTCATATATTCCCTTAGGTTTAAAGATATCAACTAAAATGCTAATTAACATATCTTTTCTAACTTCCATACCTAAAGATAATACTTGAATTGATAAATATTCTCCATATTTATCGACAATTAATCCAGGGAGTAGGTCTGACTCACCAAAACAAACACGATAATTATTACTATATCCTAAGTTAATACGATAATCATTGGCTGCCTTAATACGTTTATAGAAAAATTCGTCATTGATTGTTGCTTCATTTCTTGTTAATACTCTTACAATTAACTTTGAAGCATGATTAATAAAACCATAGCAGATAAATTTGCCATCAAAGTTTACTACTTTCGCAACACTTCCTTGTACATCTTTACCTTCTATTTTTGAAACTTCATTTGCATAAATCCATGGATGACCAGATAAAATTCTTTTTTCTTCACCCTTTTTTAATATTACTGTATACATTTTCTCACCACTTTTTTAAGTTAAATACTATAAATTTGTATTATATATTTAATTTTTTTCATTAATTATTATACTATATACTACCCTTATTTACAATTAAATTATTATCTCTAAATAAGAGCAAAAAAATAAAAGCTTTTTTAAGCTTTTATTTAAATTGACTAAGACGTTTTTGTCTAGTTGGATGACGAAGTCTTCTAATAGCTTTAGCTTCAATTTGACGAATTCTTTCACGAGTTACACCAAATTCTTTTCCAACTTCTTCTAAAGTATGTGATTTACCATCACTTAATCCAAATCGTAAACGTAAAACTTTTTCTTCACGTGGAGTTAATGTTCTTAAAACTCGATCAATTTCTTCCTTATACTTTTCATTAATTGTAAAGTCTAAAGGATTTGGAAGTTCGATATCATGAACAAAATCTCCTAGTGTTGAATCATCTTCTTCACCTACTGGAGTTTCAAGTGATATTGGTTCTTGAGCAATTTTTTGAATTTGTTGAACCTTCTCAACAGATAATTTTAACTCAAAAGCTAATTCTTCTGGTGTCGGTTCACGTCTTAATTCTTGAGTTAATTTTCTTTGTGTCCTAACTAATTTGTTAATTGTTTCAACCATATGAACAGGAATTCTTATAGTTCTTGCTTGATCGGCAATTGCTCTAGTAATAGCTTGTCTAATCCACCAAGTTGCGTATGTAGAAAACTTAAAACCTTTTGTATGGTCAAATTTATTTACGGCTTTCATTAAACCCATATTACCTTCTTGAATTAAATCTTGGAATTGCATTCCGCGACCTAAATATCTCTTGGCAATCGAAACAACTAGACGTAAGTTAGATTCAATTAAAATATTTCTGGCATTTTGGCCAATATCAATTTTTTCTAAAATTTGATTTTCTTCTTCTTCAGTTAATTCAGGTCTTTTACCCTTTTTAACAAGAAGTAATTTTTCTTCAGCTAAAATAGCATCTTGTACTTTTCTGGATAAATCTAATTCTTCATAGATCGAAAGTAAATTAATTTGACCTATTTCTTTAAGATACATTTTAATAGGATCATCGGCTTGTGTTGGTGAAACTATTGTAGATACAATATCATCAATATCTTTGTTTCGAATATCATTTTCAATTTCTAACGAGAAAGAATCAAATTCCTCATCAACTACAATCTCTTCAATTTCATCAAAAAAATCTTCTTCTTCAATTTCATCAACAATTGAAGGGGTAAGTTCATACTCTTCTAAATCTTCATCTTTAACTAAATCTACATTTTCATTTTCTAAAAGTTTTGATAATTCATCAAATTCTTCACTGTCTTCATCAATAATTTCAAGAATTTTTTTTACTGCAATATAGCCCTTCCTCTTACCATCTTCGATAAGAAGCATCAAGGGTTCTTTATCATTAATCATCAGAATTTCCCCCTTTATTCTGAAATACAACAATACTTTTCTGATGTTTAATTAGATCATCTAAATAATTATCAGAAGTTTGCTTAATTCCCATAAATATTTTCTTATTTTTATACTTTTCGAAACTTGATAACATAACCTCGACTTGAGAAATATCCGATGGAACTTCCATTTCTAGAATATGCTCAAACACAGAAACAACTTCTTCATTAGGTAATTTTGATTTAACAACTTCCTCATCAATTAAATTGTAAATATTATAATATTGATGAATCTGTAACATGATATCACGATTTGCATCATTAATATAATGATTATTAAAACGGCTTTCTATTTCTAAACATTTTTCAGGAAATTTAATTGCCATTCTAATTAATTGTTTTTGAAGTTTATCAAAACCCATCATATTTGCATTTAATTTAATTTCTTGTAAGTTATTCTTTTTATTGACTTTAGTACTAGGTATATAGAAATCATTTTGAACAAAACTCTTTGTATTATTAAAATCATCAAATAATCCATTAATACTTATTTCTAAATCTTCACTCATTTTCTTTATTACCGCTTCAACAATAACATTAGATTTATATAAGCGAAGGAATGAAAATATTTCTTTTTTAAATATTTCTATACTATTAATATCAGTTTTAATTAAACTACGTTTATATATTTCATAAACATAATCAATAGCACTGATTCTTTGATTGACTAAAAGTTTATTTAAAGCTTCCTTACCAAATTTATTGATATATTCATCTGGGTCAAGACCGATTGGTAAGATAATACAACTTACATTAATATCGTTTTGAATTAGTAATTTAATCGCTCTTTTTGTTGATTCAATTCCAGGATCATCACCATCATAGCATAAAGTAATATTATTAGTAATACGTTTTAATGCTCTAATTTGTTCTAGAGTAAATGCTGTTCCCATTGTTGCAACAGAGTTATTAACTCCAGCCCGATAAGCAGCAATTACATCCATAAAACCTTCAAAAACATAAACACTATCTAATTTCTTTATTTCTGATAATGATTCAAAATAATTAAATAAAATATTTCCTTTTTTAAAGATTATATTTTCAGAACTATTTATATATTTTGATTCCGTAGAATCTTTTAAATATTTTCTTCCACTAAATCCAACAAATCTTCCATTTAAGTCAGTAATAGGGAAAATAATTCTACTTCTAAAAACATCATAATAACTAGAACCACTCTTAACAACACCAGCCTCAATCATATCTATCTCTAAAAAATCTTTTTCTAAAAGCATTCTATAGATTAAATCTGGTTCTTTACTTGATAAACCAATTTGAAATTTGTCAATTATATCAGCAGTAATTTGTCGATTATTCAAGTAACTAAGAGCGTCTAATCCTTCACTTGTGTTCTTTAGATAAAAGTGATAAAATTTTGTGGTTTCATTTACTATGTCATAGTATTTTTTGTTTTTTTGAAACTCAAGATCTTGTTTTGTTTGGGTAACTTTAATACCGGCACGATCACCAAGTTCTTTTAAAGCTTCAGAAAATGATATTTTTTTGAATTTTTCAATAAATGTAATTACATTTCCAGTAGCATGACAACTAAAACAAGTATAGATTTTCTTTGATGGCGAAACCGTAAAAGATGGATTCTTATCATCATGAAATGGACATAATCCGACATAGTTATTCCCTTTTTTCTCTAAAGAGACATGCTCGCTGATTACATCAACAATTTCAACTTTATCTCTTATTTCATTGATTGTACTTTGAAAATCTTTCAAATATTATCACCTACATAATTCTACTATTTATATACTCAACCACATCACAAAGTTTAATTCTTACTTGTTCCATACTATCGCGTTCACGGATAGTCACACAATTATCTTCTAAACTATCAAAATCATATGTAATACAGAATGGTGTACCAATTGCATCTTGACGACGATATCTCTTACCAATTTTTCCACTCGTATCGAAATC
The DNA here is from genome assembly GCA_023410025.1 of Bacillota bacterium. Classification (GTDB taxonomy): domain Bacteria; phylum Bacillota_I; class Bacilli_A; order ML615J-28; family CAG-698; genus JAEYQM01. Next base: position 4,572 of record JAEYQM010000044.1, on the reverse strand, counting down.
ACACATAAAATGTTTAGATAAAATTTCAAATAATCTTGTTGCTTCATCGTTTAGTTTGTTTGTTAATGGTAAAACAGCTGCCTTAATTGGTGCAATTGCTGGATGAAGATGTAACACTTCTCTTGTTTCTCCATCAGGTAATGTTTGTTCTTCATATGCACTAGTCACAACGGCAAGTAGTAATCTTTCAACCCCTACTGATGGTTCAACAACATATGGTAAGTATTTCGTATTAGTTTCAGGATCAAAATATTCTAAATTTTCACCGGAATGTTTTTGGTGAGTACCTAAATCGTAATCAGTACGATCGGCAATCCCCCATAGTTCACCCCAACCAAATAAGAATTCAAATTCAATATCTGTTGTTGCGTTTGAATAAAATGATAATTCATCTTTATCGTGGTCACGATAACGTAATCTATTTTGATCTAAACCAATTTCTTTTAAGAAATTTAAACAATATTGTTTCCAATATTCAAACCATTCTAAATCCGTTCCAGGTTTACAGAAAAATTCTAATTCCATTTGTTCAAATTCACGAGTTCTAAAAATAAAGTTACCAGGAGCAATTTCATTTCTAAAGCTTTTACCAACTTGAGCAATACCAAATGGTACTTTCTTTCTAGTTGTTCTTTGAACATTTTTGAAGTTAACAAAAATACCTTGACATGTTTCAGGTCTTAAATAAACTGTATTTTTGGCATCTTCAATAACACCTTGATTAGTTTTAAACATTAAGTTAAATTTTCTAATATCAGTGAAATTATGACTACCACATGAAGGACAAGCAATATTGTGTTCTTTAATAAAGTCCATTAGACGTTCATTAGTCCATCCATCACCAGTTTCTTCACCATGTGTAAAATCTTCTATTAATTTGTCTGCACGATGACGTGCACCACAACTCTTACAATCAGTTAATGGGTCAGAGAAGCTTCCTACATGTCCACTAGCTACCCAAACATTTGGATTCATTAGGATTGCTGAATCCATACCTACATTATATGGTGACTCTTGAACAAATTTTTTCCACCAAAATTTTTTAATATTATTTTTTAATTCTACTCCTAATGGTCCGTAATCCCATGCATTAGCTAAACCACCATATATTTCGCTTCCTTGATAAACAAATCCTTGATGCTTTAAAAAAGCAACAAATTCTTCCATTGTTATACCCATAAAATCACTCCTTATTTTTCTACATCTTATTTCATATTACCACATAAGGAAAGATTTGTAAAGATAATTTAAAAAGTGGGAAATAGGTTTAACTATTAACCACTTTTAAAATTATTACATTTTACCTTATATAATTTAGTTTGTTATAAAGTGTTTATAAGAATATATGTAAAGACTGATAAAAAAATTACAATTCCTAAAACATTGTCATATTTTATTTTTGGATATGTTTGAACTGCTAATGCAACTATTGAACCTAATAATAAAATGACTATATTTAATCCTAAAGTAATAATATAATAGTTATACAAAATAATATATAGACTCATCATAAATAACATTGCAAGCATTCTTGAAAATAAATAATTATTAGGCATTTTTGATGAAACAAAAAATTCAATAGCTACAAAGAATATAGTAACTGTAAAATACACTTTTGCTCCTTGAATTACATCATTACTTGTTGGAAATAATATTCTTGCAAGATCACCTAAAACATAACCATAAGCATTTGCAACTAAATATGAAAAAATTAAAAATATAATTGGTATTAGTATTAATTCTTTTGCTATTTTCATTTATATCACCAATTATATTATTAAAGTTATATTGTTTTTTATTCGATAAAAAAAGATTGTTTTTTCAAACAATCTTTAAAATTTGTTATTTTGTAAAAACACCTGTTTCATATAAAGCCATTAAAATATAGTAAATAGCAAATAATGCTGTACTTCCAATTAGGATTGGATGTAAATCTTTACCTTGTTTTTTAACTAGTTTAACGATAACATAGAAAATGAAACCAAAAGCAATACCAGTAGAAATGTTATAAGTTAAGCACATTAATACAGCTGCTAAGAAAGCAGGAACTGCTTCTGCAAAATCTTCCCAATCAATATGTTTGAAGCTTGAAGCCATCATAATACCAACTACGATTAATGCTGGAGCTGTAGCAGCACCTGGAACGATTAATACAAGTGGTGAAATAAAGATACATAATAAGAAGCAAATTGCAGTAACAAAACTTGTTAAACCTGTTTTACCTCCAGCTTCGATACCTGCAGCACTTTCAACATAAGTAGTTGTATTTGATGTACCAAGAATTGCACCGATGCTTGTTGCAACAGAGTCAGCAAATAATGCTTTTTCCATTTTTGTATTGAAGCCTTTGCTATCTTTAATTGAATTAATATCTTCTTCTGAGAAAATACCTGATTTTAAACCAGTACCAATGAAAGTACCAATTGTATCAAATGTGTCAGATAAACTGAAAGCAAAGATTGCTAATAATGATAATAATATTTTTCCAATTCCTTGACCGAATAATGATTTCATACCACCAAAAGCAGCACCAAATGTTGTAGGGAATTCTTTAAATGGAGCTAATACATTTCCAAAGTTTAAATCAGCAATTGGAGTAACACCCATTGGAATACCAATTAATGTTGTTACAACAATACCAATTAAAATTGAACCTTTAACATTAGCTAATAATAATACTACTGTAATAACAATACCGATTAAAGCAAGTAATGCAGCTGTGTTATTAAAGTTAACTAATGCTGGAACACCAGATGAATTACCAATTACAGTACCTAAATTGTCATAGGCATTATTAACCCAAGATCCACCAAGTGCTAAATATGTTCCTGGATCAAATGTGAATGATAACCAACCTGCATTTTTAAATCCAACATATGCGATAAATAATCCAATTCCCCCACCAATTGCATGTTGTAAGCTTTTTGGAATTGCATTAATAATTGATTTTCTTACTTTTGTAACTGTAATTACTACGTTAATTAAACCACAGATAAATACGATAGCTAAGGCTTCTTGCCAAACGAATCCCATCGCACCACATACTGTGAATGTAAAGAAGGCGTTTAATCCCATCCCTGGTGCAAGTGCATATGGAACATTGGCGAATAATGCCATTACTAATGTACCTATAACTGTAGCACCAATTGTTGCTAAGAATACCGCTCCTACAGGCATACCTGTAATTGACAACATTGTTGGGTTTACGATAATGATGTAAACCATAGCGAAGAATGTTGTTAAACCGGCAACAACTTCTTTACTAATTGTTGTGCCATTTTCTTTTAGTTTGAAAAAACTATAAATTTTGCTCATTTCCTCTTGAATGACCTTTCTTTATATTTAGTTTTAAACTAAAAAAATAAAAAAGCAAGTAGTAGATCTTCTACACTCGCCAATAAATTGCATTTTTAAAATGAATATAAAAATGCATTTAAACCAATAGTCAAGCGATTATACGGTCGCTTGGTAGAAACTCGGGAACCAATTATCCCTATTATATTGGCGATGCTATTTAATTTTTTTTTATTAAAAACTATACATCTATTTTATCATAACCAAAATTTTAAATCAAGTTAATTTCGACAATTTTCTATACTTGTAAACATTTTCAAGTGTTTTTTAATTCCTCACCAATTATTTTTACTTCTTCTTCAAGTAGAATTCCCATCTTATTATACACTTCATTTCGCACATGTTCTAAGACAGCAATATAATCCCTACTTGTAGCATTACCTTTATTTAAAATGAAATTTGCGTGCTTTAATGACACTTCAGCGTCGCCAATCCTAAATCCTTGTAATCCACAATCTTGTATTAGTTTGCCAGCAAAATAACCTTTAGGACGTTTAAATACTGATCCACATGAAGGATAATCAAGAGGTTGCTTTAGAGATCTTTGCTCTTGTAAATATTTTACTCTATCTATTATTTCTTGTTTATTTCCATGTTCAAGTTTAAATACTGCATATATTACTATATCATCACTATATAAACTAGTCTTACGATAGTCAAATAATATATCATCTTTTTTTAATTTAATTAATTCATTGTTTCTTAATATTAATAATTCATCTAAAACATCTTTTATTTCGTTTCCATAGGCTCCTGCATTCATTATAATTGCTCCACCTACAGTACCTGGTATTCCACATGCAAATTCTAGACCCTTTAGTGAATTATTTAAGGCTACACTACTTACCTTTGTAAGCTTTACTCCAGCATAAGCAGTAATATAATTATTATTTATTTCTATTCTATTTAAATTTTTTAAATTTATAACTAATCCTCTAAAACCACCATCACGAATAATTAGATTAGAACCACTACCAATAATAAATATAGGAATATTTAGATTATTAAAAAAATGAATAATATATTTTAAATCATCAATTGATTCAGGTTCAAAATAATAATCAGCATTTCCTCCTATTTTTAAATAACTATGTGTTTTTAAATTCTCATTAATCTTTATTTTATTAAATAAAGATCTCGCATCTAAAAAACTAATCATTTCTTTTTTTAAAATCATATTTTCATTCCTTTACCTATATACGTATTTTATGAGGCATA
>JAEYQM010000089.1 GCA_023410025.1 Bacillota bacterium | reverse complement strand
AATTTTATTATAAATATGATTCAAAAACAGAAGTTAGCTTTAGAGTAGAAGCAGGTAATGGAATGACTTATTAAGTATTAAAATTATTTTAATCAAATGATTAAAATAATTTTTTTATATAAATTCTTTATTGTTTTCATAATTTATATATGTTATAATTAAATATATTTTTGGGGGATTTTATGATTAGATTTAAAGATGAAAAGTATGAATTTGGTTTTGAAATTAAAGGTTATAAACTTAGTGTTATTTCTTTAGATGCATTTGAAAGTAATTTGCTTAACACTACTTTTTATTATAAAATTAATAATAAAGTGTTTGAAGAAACAAGGTATGAATTTACAGCTGATGAAATTGGTGAATTACTTATTAATATTAAAAAAATATTAGATAGTAATGTAAATCAATATATATTTCAAATTAGTAATGAATTAAATTGTAATATTGATATATATTTTTACGAGGGAATGTATAATGTAAATATTAATTATGATAGCATAAATAATGATGAAATTAAAACATCTTCCCTTTATACAAAAGAAGAGATGATACAGTTATATAATGAATTAAAACAAGAATACAGTAAGGCTCCATATAGATCAATATCACAATTAAGAAAAGGTATCAATTTTGATCAAATAAAAGAGTTCATTTTATATAATTATCCTAATATAAATTATACTATTTACCCTAATAGATTTGTAATTAAATTCCATGATTTATTTTCATTTATGATTAATGATGTTATGTTTTATTTTAATAAAGATAATTCTAAGCATTATTTTATAGATATAAACGATTATGTTTATGGTTTTATAAAAGAAAATATGATATTAAAATTCATTAAAGAGGTGATTGAAGGAAAGCAAATTTTTGTTCAATATAAAAAACAAGTAGGGTTATTTAATAAAAAACTATTTAAAACTATTAATGATGAAAATAAATTAAGTAAGTATTTATATAATAATAAAGTTTTATTAATTGCATCATCAAAGAGGATATATTATTTTGATAATGTTAATGCTGCAACAGATGAAACCTTATTTAAAAAAAATAAGTTTATAAATATAAATAAAGATATATATAAACTATATTTAAATGAATATAAAAAAGAAAGAATTCAAATTATGAAAGAAGAAGATTTATTTTATTACATTGTAGAGAAGTTTGATATATATTTTGGTAATGATAAGGGTTGTATTTCAAGAACTGGGGATTGGGGGAAGTATATAGAAAAATCTAAACTATATAATTCTTATGAAGATATTACAAAAGATTTAGATTTAATAAATAAGGGCTATAATGAAGTATATTACAAATAAAGGAGATAATAAATGTATATCTGGATAGGAATTGATGTAGATAATCAATTAGAAAAAATAAAAACAAAAGCTATAAAAATAGAAAAAGATTTAAACTTTCTTAATTCTAATTTTACTTTACCACTTCATATATCATTTAAAATAACATTTTTAGTTGATGAAAATATACATAATGATGTAATTAATACAATATTAGATTATTATAATAGTTTAAAAGAATTTGATGTAGAAACGAGTGGGATTGAAAACTTTAATTCAATTATCTGGATAAAAATGAAACAAAATAATATACTTGATAAGATCCATGATGATCTAAATGATTTATTACTAAAAAAATATAATATAGGTTTACACCCTTATGATTTAGATTACTTATTCCATACAACATTATTTATGGAGGGTGATGAAGAAAAGATTAATAAAGCATATCAATTAATAAAAGATGAAGTATTACCAAATAAACTTACTGTAAATAAATTAGTTATTGGTACATCACAAACAGGAAAATTGGGTAGTTATTCAATTTATAAAACTGTTAATTTATAGAAAATAATTATATTCACATTAGAAAAAACTTATAAGATCCTTGTTTGAATTTATAAATTAGTTATTGGAAAAACAAGCATTAATTTTATTATTTCTTATTTTTATTACTGTTTACATGACAAGTATCAGTTCAATAAGGATTAATAGATATTACTATATGATTAGAGAACTTCAAAAGTATTTAGAACAAGAATTGGTCAAATAAATATTTAGTCTAAAGAGTGAACAAAAGAATGGATAACAGTATTACCTCAATATTAGGTAATTGGAAAAGTAAAATTAATAGTAAATCAATTATTACAAAGTTTTAAAAGAAAAACTAATTTTGTTATATTATCTGGTAGAGTTTACAATAAAACAAACCTAGAAAACTTACATAAAAATGTAGATATCAAAATTTTGTGTTAAAACTTAAGAAACTTGTGATCCAAGATATGCAAGTATTAATGATATAAAACATTAATTAAAAATAATTAATTTGTACCATATGCAGAAGTATATCCATATTTATATTAATTGGTTAAATTGAATAAAAATGTTGTTAACTAATATAGTTAATAAAATTTATAAAAAGGGAGTGTTGAAATGTTAGATAAAGAAATCAATAATCAGGTTAGATGTAAGGTAAGAAAACATGATTTCACATTAAATCAAGTAAAATATTATACTGCAAGAAGATTTGATAACTATCCAGCAATTTTTAGAGAAGATGGGGTTGCTATTGAAAATCAAAAGAAAATACTTAGAAGGTTTTTAACTGAAAATGGATATGATGTAAATGAAATTGATATTAAAACCACTCATCAATTAGTTCGTTTCTTAGAAAAGTACTTAATAAAACATCATATTAGCTAAAAAAATTATTAATTTTTAGTAAACAAAAAATAAAAAAATTATAATAAAAACCAACTTTTTAATAAGTTGGTTTTTTAAAATTGTTAATAATTTATTTTTTTATTTCTGCAACCATAGACTATTTTATCAAAATATGTTATAATTAACAAAATAACCAATTTTTACCAAAAAATTATAAATATGTTATGTTATTTTAGTTTAATTTTTTAATGTATTGAAAGGTGATTCTATATGGGTTTTATTAATAGCTTATTTAAGAAAAAACCAGTTAATAATACAACTGTATATAAAGACAATATAACTAAAGAATGTGACGTATCAGAATTCTTATTTGAGTTTAATTCCCTATTAGAAGAAGATAGGTTTATAGCAAGAAGTGAATTATTAACTTTAAAAAATAACTTTTCTGATCAATATAATAAATATCTTACTTTACGTGATACAAACAGTTTAAATATGTATTGTGAGAATAATGGTATAGATATAGAATTAATTAATGATTTCATATATAAGTATAGTGATATAATCAATAATTTTGAAATAATAAAAAAGCATAATGATGAATTTGTAGAAAGACACTTGAAAATTGATAATGATTATTTTAATGATATTCTTAAGAAAATAGATCCAAATATTAAATTAGATGAAGAACAGAGAAGAGTTTGTTTAGATGATGAAGACTATTCATTAATTATTGCAGGTGCTGGTGCAGGTAAAACTACCACACTTGCTGCAAAGGTCAAATACTTAATTGAAAAGAAAAATGTTAATCCTAAAGATATATTAATCATTGCTTTTACAAATAAAGCAGTTAATGAATTAAAAGAAAAAATAAAAGATAAATTAGGATTTGATGTACCAATATCTACATTCCACTCTTGTGGAAGGGCGATTGTTAAGAAGGATGTTGATTATGCAGATTCAAATATATATCCAAACAATTTTTACTTTATAAAAGATTATATAAATGAATTGATTTCTAAAGACAAAGATTTATTACAAAAAATGATTATGCTATTTGCATATTATCTAGATCTTACTGAAGATATTACAAAAGATATTTCATTAGAAGATCATTTTACATTAATAGAAACCAGTGATTTTACTACTTTAAAACATAATTTATCTAGTTTCAATGAAAATTATATCGAGCAAAACAAAAAGAAAAACTCCACAATTTTAAATGAAATTTTAAGGAGTAACGAAGAAGTACAAATAGCAAACTTTTTATTCTTAAATGGAATTGAATATGAATATGAAAAACCATATAAATATCCAATACCAAATGCAAGTAAAATATATACACCTGACTTTTATATTAAACAAGGTGATAAAGAGTGTTATATAGAACATTTTGGAATAACAGAAGATTTTAAAAACAATCGATATTCTAAAGAAGAACTTGAGAGTTATGTTATAAACATGAATTATAAGATTCATCATCATAAGATACATAATACAAAACTTATTACTACCTTTTCTAAGTTTAATGATGGAAGAATTTTGCTTGAGCATTTAGAAGAAGAGTTAATAAAACAAGGTTTTGAATTAGTTAGAAAAAGTGATGAAGAAATCTATGAAGCAATTAGGAAAAATGAAGATAATAAGTATATTTATAAATTTACAAAAATTGCTTCAAGATTTATAAGTTTATTTAAAACTAAAGATTACACAAATGAGGAATTTGAAGTACTTAAAAGAAAGACAAATAATCCAAGAAATTTACTTTTCTTAGATATTATGCAAAAGGTTTATTTAGCATATCAACTTCATTTAAAAGAAAATAAACTAATTGATTTTGAAGATATGATAAATGAATCAGCTAGATTATTAAGAGAAGTAAAAGATGTTAGAGATAAAATCAATTTTAGATATGTATTAATTGATGAGTATCAAGATATTTCTCGTGCAAGACTTAATTTAGTAAATGAAATAAAAAATGCTACTAATGCAAAGATTTGCGTAGTAGGTGATGATTGGCAAGCTATATATGGTTATGCAGGCAGTGAAGTTAATTTATTTACTAAATTTGTTGAACAAATGGGATATGCGTCAGTTTTAAAAATTATTAGAACTTATCGTAATGCACAAGAATTAATTAATATAGCTGGGGAGTTTGTACAAAAGAATGATTCACAAATAAAGAAACAACTTATTTCTAATAAACATATAGACAAGCCTATTACTGTTTATACATATGATGGTAGTTATAAATCACCTACTAACGAAGGTGCAGATGCAAATAAAGCTAAATTGTTGGAACAAGTTATAGGATTAATTAAAACTTTAAATCCAAATGATAAAAATATATTAATTATCGGTAGATACAACTTTGATGGTAACCATTTATTAAAAACTGGACTATTTTATTCTAATGCAGATAAAATTAAAAATAATCAAATTATTTCAAATAAATATCCTGATGTAAAACTTTCATTTATGACTGCTCATACAACAAAAGGTTTAACGTATGATAATGTAATAATTATTAATGCATTAAATGGAAAGTATGGATTTCCATCACAAATTGAAGATGATCCTATTTTTAACTTTGTAAGGACAAAAGACGAATCCTATGACTTTAGTGAAGAAAGAAGATTATTCTATGTCGCTTTAACAAGAA
>JAEYQM010000037.1 GCA_023410025.1 Bacillota bacterium | reverse complement strand
TCCCGCTCCACCTGTTATTCTGTTTAGTTTTCAAAGACCTTATTTACCTGAAATTTTTCAATTTCAGTATTTATAATTATACACGATGCATTCTCATTTGTCAACAAATTTATTAACCTTTTTATAAAGTTTTTTATTTGTTTGATTATTTTTTGACTGCTTCGTAACAACCTCTAACATTATACACTAGCGTTTTGAAGTTGTCAAATACTTTTTAAAACTTTTTTAAGTTTTTTTATTTGTATAATTAATTGCTTTTTTTAATTTTACAAAACAACTTTATAATTGTTTCGCAGTAATATAATTGCACAATTTATTTAATAAATCAACTAATTTGTTTATTTTTATATGTTTTATTTATTAAATCAAATATTATGTGTTTCCAAATATAAAAAACTATACTTGGCAACTCCATTTATTATTATATGGTATATTTTTATAAAAGTTCCTTAATATCTTCGTTATAATTAATAAACACTTATATAACAATTATTATTTGATTTTAGCAAAACTTTCAAAATACTATTTTCACAAACAATGTATTGATCATTGAACATAATACCATCATCATAACATTTTACATAGCTTACATCATTATAAAATGTATTTTCTATTTTTTAATAAAAAAGTTTTAATTTTTTTTATTCTTGTTTTCTTTAATATAAATATGTAAATCTTTTTTTCTACTTCTTTACTTAATATGCTTTTTGGTTTACTAAAGTTCTTAGCAAAGACAAGTTCTCTTTCGGTAATTTATACAAATATATTTAAATGTCTTAATACATGATTACAATCAATTATAATCCACTTTCTACAGTTACCTAATTCAGAATCATATTGTTTCTTAATTTTCATTGTAGGCAAATTAATAAGCTCTTTTAAATATAATGAGTTTCATCTATTTCAATTAATTATATCTTCATGTGTAATGGAGAACTGATCTTTGTTTGAAAATATGTTTTTTTCTATATCTATAAAATTTATAAATTAAAAAATAAAAAAAATTATATCCTTAATTTAAAAGTATTATTTTAGTTAATATCTAAATATGTACTATACCTTCTTTTAATGTATCAAATAGGTATCTATCTATTAATAAATCTAATGGATTTGTTAATTACGATATAATAATTTAAGTAGCAAATACTATTAATAAAAATAGAGATATTTAAAATAGTAACTTTATTGACTACATATATTTTTTAATTTAACTTTTCCATGCTGTTTTGATATAATGTTTAGAATGTATATTAAATAATTTTGAATATTCGTTTTTAAAAGTATTAACTCTTTATGTGTTCCTATTTCAATCAATTGCCCATTCTTTATTTCTATTATTTTACCATCTTTACTACAGTTGAAAGTCTATGTGTGATTAAAATTTCTAACTTATCTTTTATTATTTCTTTAAATAATTTAAAGAATTTTTCCTCCACCTTTGTATCTAAGGCTACATTTAGTTCATTAAATAAAACTATTTTTGATTGTTTATGCATTGTTCTTACAATTGCAGTCTTATTATATTGTCCTCGGAAACTTCAATTTCACTATCATCATATTCAAATAATAAATATGTTTTATCTCCATTTTGTATATTATTAATTATCTCATCAAGTCATACACCTTGACTTAACTTTAATTTTGTTTTGCATTTCAATTTAAACATTATTACTTTATACATCACAATATAAAGAGTACTGTATCATTTATAAATTAGTTTTGTAATATAAAAAATAATTATAATTAAAAAGTATTTATACTAAAATAAAAAAGCACCTTCTACCAATCTGGTAGAGGGTACTTTAAATTAGCTAACCTTTACATTATATTCTCTTTTTTCAACATCATTACCAATCTTTATAGTAGCAGTTAGTTTTACAACTGTTTCTTTATCAGGTTTAGTATATGAACCTGTGTTACTAATAATATTTGGATGACTGCTCTCCCATGTGATAGTAGCCTTATATGCTTCAAGATAAGTTGGAAGAGTAATATTAGAATTTGCTCTATTACTTACATATTTAGTTAATATATCAGAGTTAACTCTTGATAATTTTTCAGAAAATGTCATTCCTTTTACAAATGTAGTATAGTTATGAACTTTTTTTGTACCATCTAATGTAATAGTTAATTTTAAAGTTACAGTAGTGTCATTAATCGGTTTCACAACTTTTCCACTTGGTTTAATTATTTCTGGATGACTTATTTCCCATTTAGCATCAACATCTTTTGCGATCATCATTAAGAAGTATTCTGTTTCAACATCCTTTAAGAATGTTTCCCATAACCCTTTTGTTCCTCTAATAACTGCTGGACAGTTTTTACCACTAAAATCATTATGTTGTTTTATTCTATCTAATCCCAAGTTATATTGTAATAATAGAGAAGCAGTAAGTTTTGCAGTTCTCTTTAAAGTCAATTCATAATCATTACCAGGATTGATACATGTTTCAATACCAATTCCATTTAAATTTCCTCCGCCAATACTCCATGCATTATATGAAGTATTAAAATACGTTGTACCAAATGCAGCAGAACCATCACCAGCATGCCATGCAACTTCATCGGTTGGAACATGTTGGTAAGTCTTTGTATCATCAATTGAGAAATGCCATGAAGCTACTCTTCCATCAGGACTATTAGCTTGGCTATGAATATATTCATTTAATCCATCTGCGTTATCTCCAATGTTTGTCATACCTGTATCATGGATAACAACATATTGTGGTCCACCCGGCATTTTCTTACCAACTTTTCCTGTTCCTGGACGAAGTTGAGTTACAGAATCTGGATAAATGAAGTCTTGAATTACTTCTTCTTGAACACCATATATTGTATTTAAGTACATTGTTGATTGTTCCGGAATTAATTCATTTAATACGCGGTCGATATATTCTTCTTTATTTTGTGTACCTTTTGAATTATACTTGAATTCCATACTTTCTGTTTTTCCTCCAATTAAATATGACGCGTATAAATTTACACTTGCTTGGTTATAAGCTGTATATAATTTATAATCTGCACCAACTACACCTGGTTGATTTGCTCTCCAAGTTAATGCTAAATCATATTCTGTAAAATATTTTGGTAATTGTCCCGATTCACTATTAATGATATCTTTTACTTGTTCATCCAGAAATTCATTAACTATTTGTCTTTGTTCCTCTGCTGGAATCATTTCTATTTTCACAAGAATTGTAAATTCACTTGTTATTCCCATCAATTTAATTGTTGCTTTAATGTATGCGCTTTGATCAATTAAACCTCTTACATAATATCCATTTAAATCTAATATTTCTGGGTTTTGTGATGTATACCATATTTCAAAATTATATCCTTCAATTTCTTCTACAATTTCAAAGAACTTATCTCCAACTAAAGACATCTTATTACGAATGTATGACGTTATTTCATATAATTGTTTTTCATATTCCTTAACATCATATACACTTACTGTTAGTTTAAATACGTAATTTCCGTTAGTTACTTTAATTAAGGCTTGTCCTGCAGATATACCTAAAACTGTACCATTTTCAAGAAAAACAATTTCTTCATTATTGTTTGTCCATACATTTTTTGATACATCTAAACCGAAAAACTCATTAGGAAGAGTTACTTCAATAACTTCATCAACTTTTAAACTAATTGAATTCTCAATAACTATCTCCTCAGGTTTGTCGATATTACATCCACCTAATACAAATATGAAAACTAAAAATAATAAGGATTTAAAATATTTTGAATACACTATTACATCTCCTTTTCTAAAAAAAATAAAAGGGGAGAAACTCCCCTCTTTAGATTACTTTGCAACTTCTTGTACTCTTGTCTCGCGAATAACTACTACCTTTATTGTTCCTGGATAGTTAACGTTATTTTCAATTTTTTGGCGCATATCGCGTGCTAACTTATAAGCTTGAACATCATCAATTTCTTCAGGTTTAACTAAAACTCTGATTTCACGTCCAGCTTGTAATGCATACGATTTGTCAACGCCCTTAAATTCATTACAAATTTCTTCAAGTTGGGTCAATCGTTTTAAATAATTATCTAATGATTCACTTCTTGCTCCTGGTCTAGCTGCTGATAAAGTATCTGCTGCTGCAACTAAATGAGCAATAATAGTTTGGGCTTCATGATCACCATGATGTGATCCAATAGCGTCAATTACTTCAAAGCGTTCACGATAACGGTTAGCTAATTCTAAACCAATATCAACATGGCTTCCTTCCATTTCGTGGTCAACAGCTTTACCAATGTCATGTAATAAACCTGCACGTCTTGCAACAATTTCATTTTCACCAATTTCAGCCGCAAGTTTACCTGTTAAGTATGCAACTTCAAGTGAGTGAGCAAGCACATTTTGACCATAACTTGTACGGTATTTTAAACGGCCAATAAGTTTAACCATTTCTGGATGAATCTTCCCAATACCAGTTTCGTATACAGCCTTTTCGCCTGCTTCTTTAATTTCATTATCTAATTCTTTCTTAAATTTACCAACTAATTCTTCAATGCGTGGTGGTTGAATTCTACCATCAGACACTAATGCTTCCATAGTACGACGCGCAATTTCGCGGCGAACAGGATCAAAGCAAGATAAAACAACTGCTTCAGGAGTATCATCAATTATGATATCAACACCTGTTGCTGCTTCAATTGCTCTAATGTTTCTTCCTTCACGACCAATAATACGGCCTTTCATTTCATCATTCGGTAAAGATACAACCGATACCGTTTTCTCATTTACAGTTTCATTAGCATATTGTTGTATTGCGTTAGCTAGTAGACTTTGTGCTCGACGCTTTACTTCACTCTTTGCTTTTTCTTCTTCATCTTTAATATATGATGCTATTTCCATAGTCATGTCATCTTCAACACGACTTAAAATAATTTCACGGGCTTTTTCAACATTCATGCCCGAAATTTCAATCAATTTTCGTTCTTGTTCTTGAATTAAATCTTCCACTTTGCTATATTGTTTTTCAATTTCTAACTTTCGTTCATCAATTTTTCGTTCCTTTTGGTTAAGTGTTTCTTCACGCTTATCCAAATTTGCACTACGATTATCCAAACGTACTTCTCTTTGGGAAATCTTATTCTCTAGTTCCTGGACTTCTTTTTTTCTTTCCTTGATGTCCTTTTCAGATTCTTGTTTTAAACGATATATTTCTTGCTTAGTATCTAACAAAGAAGCCTTACGATAATCTTCAGCATTCTTTTGTGCATCTTCAATTATTTTACTTGCTGTTTTTCCAGCATGTTTTAACTTATTATTAACTAAAAAATAACCTAAGAGGCTGCCTAAGCCAAGTAGCAATATGGAAGCAAAGAAGTAGACTACTACTTCTACAAGAACACTACCTGCTAAATAGGTTAATGCTTGCATTTCTTACCTCCAAATGTATTTTTGTAAAATCACATTTCAATATTTGTCTACATTCTAATTATACTATAAATTAACTTTATAGTCAAACGTTTTATTTTATATAAAAAGAAAAAAGGCAGATAAACTGCCTAATTATTCCTTATTTAAACTTTCTCTAACTTTTTCTTCAATTTCTTTTGCGAAATTAATATTATCCGCAAGATACTGTTTAACATTTTCACGACCTTGACCAATACGTTCATCACTATAACTAAACCAAGATCCACTCTTTTTAATTATTTCTTTTTCTACGGCTAAGTCTAATAGTTCACCTTCATGAGATATTCCTTTGCCATAAATTAAATCAACTTCAATTTGTTTGAATGGAGGAGCAACTTTATTCTTCACAACTTTTACCCTTGTAAGACTTCCAATTGTTGCTTCACCTTGTTTAATATTTTCTACTTTTCTAATATCCAAACGGATTGTCGAGTAGAACTTTAAAGCTCTACCTCCAGATGTTGTTTCAGGACTACCAAACATTACCCCAACCTTTTCACGAATTTGGTTAATAAAAATTACCACCGTGTTGGTTTTGCTAATAATTCCACTTAATTTTCTCATGGCTTGACTCATTAAACGAGCTTGTAAACCGACATGGGCATCACCCATATCACCATCAATTTCTACCTTAGGAACCAAGGCAGCAACTGAGTCAACAACGATAATATCAATAGCATTACTTCTAACTAAATGTTCAACAATTTCAAGTGCTTGTTCTCCTGTGTCAGGTTGAGATAATACTAAGTTCTCAACATCAACACCTAATTTTTTTGCGTATCTAGGATCTAAAGCATGTTCAGCATCGATAAAAGCTGCATATCCTCCAGCCTTTTGTGCCTCAGCAATAGCATGTAATGAGAAAGTTGTTTTACCACTACTTTCCGGTCCATAGATTTCAATAATTCTTCCTTTTGGATATCCGCCTACACCAAGTGCTATATCTAAAGAAATTGATCCAGTTGGAATTACTTCCATTTTATCGTATACTTTTTCTCCAAGTTTCATTATGGAGCCTTTACCATACATTTTTTCTATCTGTTTAAAGGCTTCATCCAAACTCTTCTTCTTTGTATCATCCATATATTTCTCCTATTTTGATTTCAAAATAACATCTTTATTTTTTATTAAATAATCGACTCCAGATACAACTGTTAATAATGCCGCTATATACATGATAATTGTTCCAACAGGTAAGTTAATGAATTCAAACGGATAATTATTAAGTAATAAAATAATAATTGTTACCATTTGTGATATTGTTTTAGCTTTACCTAATTTACTAGCAGCAATAACAACATTATTACTAGCTGCAAGAACCCTAATTCCTGTAACCATAAATTCTCTTGCAACAATTACAGTTACAATCCAACCATCAATTCTTCCCATTTCAATTAAGATAATGAATGCTGCAAATACTAATAACTTATCTGCAAGTGGGTCCATAAATTTCCCAAAATCAGTTACTAAATTATATTTTCTTGCAATATGTCCATCAAGAAAATCTGTAAATGATGCAATACAAAATATGACTAAAACTATAAAATCTGAGTAATTAACACCCCAAAAAAACTCTGTGTTTAATGATTTGATTAAAGGAATAATCACAATTATCGGAATCAATAGAACTCTCATCAAAGTTAGTCTATTAGGTAAATTCATTTTTTGCTTAGTTGCCATTTTTTTCCTCCACGTTTTTTATTATATCTTTTGCTGCCATATATGCACTAGACCATGCAAATTGTAAGTTATATCCTCCACAATCACCATCAACATCTAATACTTCTCCTATTAAGTATAGTCTAGGAATTATTGTTGATTCATAAGTAATTGGATTTACTTCATACATGCTCACTCCACCTTTAGTCACTTGAGCATTATCAAATCCATATGACTCTTTCACTGTAAATGAGAAATCTCTAACTGTTTTTAAATAATCTTTTCCCCTCTTAATAATTTCTAAAGCTACCATCTTTGGAACTAAACCAAATAATTTCTCTTCATCACTTAAAAATGTCTTTAATACATCTTCATTTATATCACTTACTAGATCTAAACTTATCTTGTCCCCTGGTAGAGAGTGCCTTGAAACTTCAAGTATTGAAATTCCACTAAGGCCATCATCTTTAAATAAAACTTCTCCACTAGTTTGGAAAACTAATTTATTATCCCTTAATAATCTTACGTTTGCCTTAACTCTAATTCCAGAAAGTGATTTATTATTCTCTTTTGTCATAATTGGCACAAGTACTGGTTTAAGCTCTGTAATAGTATGTCCTAAATCTTTTAAGAAACGGTAACTATCATTATTAAAATTGATTCCACTTTTCCCACCAGTTGCTACTACTAGATAGTCAAAATGTAATAAACCATATGTTTTTGAATACACATAGAAATTTACCAAATTTTTAATATGAACTACTTCAAAATCAGTAACTACTTTTATTCCCAGTTTTTCAACATTATTAACTAATACATCTACAACACTTGTAGCTTTTTCACTATAGGGATAACATCTACCCTCTTCATCACTTTTAGTCATTAAGCCTAATTCCAAAAAATAATCCATACATTTCTTTGAATCAAATTCAGAAAGTGCATAGTCAACTAAAGGATTATTATAATTTTTATAACTTGCATTAAGATTAGAAATATTACATTTTCCATTTCCAGTTGATAAAATCTTCTTACCAATTTTACTCTGTCTTTCTAGGATAGTAACCTCAACACTAGATAATTTTCTTTTTATCGCAATCGCCGCAAATAATCCTGCCGCACCGCCACCAATTATTCCAATTTTCATATTAATTCACCACTGTTATTATTATACTATATTTAATTAAAAAATAAAAGCAATATTACAATAAAAAAAGATTGTAAACACTAGTTTACAATCTTATTTATTAAATCAAAACAAGTATCAAATACTTTATTTATTACGCTTGAACCCGTTTTTGCTATTCTATTAGAAATATCAGGACTAGTGGGTGAATAATAATTATTGTTTCCTTTTTCAAATTGTTCAATTTGATCTTTAATCAAATCAGCTTCACTTAAATTAGGATTATCAATACTCATTCCTACAACGATGACAAATACTAATATAAAAAATATAATTATTTTTTTCATATATACATCCTTAAAATTGTACTTAAATCATTTATATCAACAAAGAAAACAAATCTAATAAATATATCCATTAATAAAGAAATAAAATTCTCGTTAATAGATGCGCTATTAATATATAATTTTAAAAGTGGTGAATAATCAATATTTGCAAATATTGATATTGATTGAATAAAAGAATAACCAAATGCAATAATAGCAATAAAAACAATCAAATATACCACCACTTAATTTTATTCTTCTCCAACAATAGTATGCAAACTTCTGTCGATTGCTCCACTTATTAAACTTGCTAAATCTTCAATATCAACATCTATTTCTTTTGGAGTAACCATCATATTTAATCCATTAGGACTTAATATGGTACTTATTAAGTTTACTCTTTCTTCGTTTGTTAAACTTCCAAATTCTCCTAGTAGCATTTTTGTTGCTTCATCACTTGGATAATCTAATTTTTCGAAATCAATTTTTTCACTAAAGACGATTTTATCACTTGGTTTTTCACCATCAATAATTTTTTTTGAAAAATATTTTAAAATGTAATCAATAGTATTTGAAGTTATAGTTACGGCATCAACTACGGTTGGAACCCCAATAGCAATTACTGGAATTCCTAAAACATCCTTACTTAATTCCTTACGACGATTTCCAATTCCTGAACCTGGACTAATACCAGTATTTGTTATTTGAATACTTTTATTTACTCTTGAAATACTTGAAGATGCTAAACTATCGACTACTATTATATAATCTATATCTATTTTTTTAGCTATTGCCTGAATTACATCACTAGTTTCAATTCCTGTATTCCCCATAACCCCTGGGGCAATGGCACTAACATTACTAATACCCTCACTTATGTCTTCATCTAATACAAACATATGTCTAGTAACTATTACATCATTAATAACTAAGGGACCTAGTGAATCGGGAGTTACTTTATCATTTCCTAAACCAACAACTAAACCTTTCGAATTTATTGTAATATTTTCATGACCTAATATATCTTTCAATACCTTAGTAACTGCATTCTCAATATGCTTATTATCATCATGATCATGAATATCAACATTAGTTATATCAATTAAATAATAAATTCCTTCTTTTCTTTCTAACTGTTTTGAAAGATTTTCGTCAATAATTGTTTTAGTAATTTTTATGTTATTGTACTCTTCTTCTATATTAAAACTATTTTCAGGAACTATTCCATTATGTTCTAATATTTCTTTGACCAAATCAGTCCGAATGTTATATTTACTTAAATCCATTTTATCACCCTTTTTTATTTTTACCATTTATGCTCATTTTATAAAATAAAAAAAATAATTCTTGATTTTTCAGATAAAATTTGATAAAATAGATTGAGTAAATATGGAGGTAAATTTCATGGCTAACATTAAGCAACAAATAAAACGTAATTTAACTAACGATAAGAAAAAATTACAAAATGCTAGTTTTAAATCATCTTTAAGAACTGCAACTAGAAATGTTGAATTGGCTGTAACTAATAAAGATTTAGTTGCTGCTGAAACTGCTTTAGCATTCGCTTGCAAGAAATTAGATAAAGCAATTACAAAAGGCATTTTACATAAAAACAACGCTGCTAGACATAAATCACGTTTAACAAAACTTGTAAATACGCTAAAAGCATAAAAATATCCCGAAGGATATTTTTTTTTATACTTTCAATCCAAACAAGAATAATTCCATTCCTGATTGTGGATCAATTCTTCCCGATTTTATTTTTGCATCCAATTCAGCAAGTCTTATGATATAATCAGATACATCTTCTTCACTAAAGTTTTTAGCATTTTTCATAAGATGAAATACTCTGCCACTAGACATTCCTAAAACATTAGTAATATCAGCTTGTTTCATACCTCTATTAACTAGTTTTCCAACTACTAATATATCAATAAAACTTTTAGATATTAAACCAATTAATTGCATTACATCTTTACCACTTTCAAGTAATTGATGATAAATACTAATTACTTGACTATTATTTTTATCTATAATCGCATTTGTTAAAGCAAACGCATCTTGTTCAATTTCTTTAGTAACAACATCATTAACATCTTTAATTGTTGCAACATTTCTTGGTTTCACATATAGAGTTAACTTTTCGGCTTCCTTCTTACAATTAAGCAAGTTTCTACCAGTTCTTGAAAAAAAAGCCTTTATTGCGTCATCTCTAATTTCTATACCTTCTATCGAAAGTTGTCTTTTAAGCCAGCCTTCAGCCTCTATTGGGCTTAAATCCTTGGTTTCACTAACCTCACATACTTTTATTAATTTCTTTACATAGTCTTTTTTTTCATCTAATTTAATGCCAGTTGCATCAATTAATAGAAATGTTGTTTCACAAGGATTATTTAAGTAATTACTAAACAAATTTACATTATGATTAATTTCTGTTTTTGATGAAGATAAAAATATAGGTCTTTTTAAGATAATTATTTTTGATGGTGATAAAAAAGGTGGAGTCATCGCATCTTCAATAACCGTTGCAATATTTACTTCTTCAAGATTATATGAGGAAATGTTCATAGAACTTGCATCAATATTTTTAATTGTATTTTCAATTTTATTTTTGATAATTAGTTCTTCGTTTCCCGTAAATAAATAGATATTTTTCATAGTTTCACCTTGTTTAATTATAGCATAATATAGTAAAAATGTCCAAGATTAAATCGAGGACATTTTTAAATATATATTCATTAAATGCTTTCGCACCTAATGGACTAATGGGGAACACTTATATTATTTCGTTTAGATATTCAAATATACATTGTTTTTTTCTGATTTTTAATTTAACTGAATAATGAATATCGGTTCGGTAAACCTCAATATTAAACTGTTCTAACCTTTCGATTATTGCTTCATGAGGAAAACCAAACTGTTTTACTCTACCTGCCATAATAACAGCATATGTTGGGGAAATATCATGGAGAAAGGAAAGGGATGTTGAAGTGATGCTGCCATGATGAGCAACCTTTAAAACATCGACTTTTCCAAATTGATAACTATTCTCAACATTTATCGTCGCATCACCTGTGAATAATATTTTATTATCATCCATAGTTAATAAGACAATTAAGCTATTATCATTAACATTAGAATAATTTAGACTTGGAGGATAGATAATCATTTCTATACCAGTTAAACTAATCTTCGTAATCTTCTCTATCTTGACTGTTTTTTTATATTGACTAATTACACTATCATCATATGCTGATATAATAATTTTGCTAATAAAAAAATTATTTATTAAAGAAATTACTTCCCCATTGTGATCTTCATGATTGTGAGTTAGTATTAAATAATCAACTTTTTTTATACCTTTACTTTTTAAAAAACTTGTTGTTACATTATTACTTCCATCACCAGTGTCAATTACAATTACTTTTCCTTTATTTATTATAACCGTACTTTCTCCATAATATAAATCTAAAAAATAAATTTCATTATTAACAAATAATACCTTATTGCTTAATAAAAATATAAACATTATAAAACTGGTAAATGCAATTTTTCTTATTTTATCGTTATATATAAATTTAATTGTAATTCCAATTATTAAAAAATAAATAATAATATCAATACTTTCCATATGGGGAAATTTAATATTAATTACAAAATATTTTGAAAAAACTATACTTAACCAAGAGAAGCCATTTACTATATATTCGTACAAAAAATCTAAAAATGGAAAAATTACAATAATTAATGAAATTGGTAATATTACCGTTTCCACAATAAATATATATATAACATTTGATATTGGTGATAAAAGATTAATTTCATAGTTAATATTTACTGTTAGTGGAAAACTTGCAATGATGGCCAATAAACTAATAAGTAGTGTTTGTACTATTTTATTATCTGGTAGTAAATCACTAACCAGTAATATTACAACACTAACAATAAAGCTTAAAGAAAATCCTAAGTTATATGCATAATATGGGTTAATAAGTAATAGAATTATAAATATTATCGTTGCACAATCTATGTTACTAAAATTAAGTTGAAATTTTTTGTTAATATATATAAGAAAATAAACAAGTGAAGCCCTTAATATAGATGGACTAAAACTAGTAATCACTAAATAAAAAAACAAAAAAACTAATATTATTATTTGACTTTTATCATTATTTAATTTTAATTTTTTTAATACAGATAAAATAATAGTAACAAATAAACTAATATGTGACCCAGATATGGCAAACAGATGAAATGTTCCATTTATTTTTAATGAATCTACAAGTTCACTTGAAAAACCATCATCTTCACCTAATACTAATGCTTTTAAAAAAACTAATGTTTGGTTATCATAACTTCTTTCAAAATAAGAAAATACTTTTGTTTTTATATTATTAATATGAAAATTATGTCCAATTTTTGTAATCTCTTGAGATGATAAAACATAATCAATACGATTATGTTTTAAATAATTCTTATAATTAAATCCATTCCATACCCTATTTGATTCAATATTAACAATATTACCTCTTACTTCTATTAAATCACCAATTGATAGTTTTGTATATCCTGAGTCATAAACCAAAATTTTAGAGTTTTTATTTTGTATAATTATTTTATTATATTTTTCACTTTTATTAATTTCAACAACTTGTCCTTCTACACTTGAACTTGTTTTTACTTCTTTATATTCAAGAAACAAAAAATAAGAAAAATAAATTACCACTACAATTAATAAACTATATAATCCAATCTTAAATTTATTGAAAAGATATATTAAGTAAACTATAGTAGGAATTAAATATAATAAATCATGATAAGTTAGAATAAATAAGACTAGTCCTACTCCTAATAAAAAATAATTGTTTTGAAGTTCAATATATACTTTAGAATTTGTTAGCTTATAATATAAGAATTTCATAGTGTAATATTTTCAATTATCGAATTTAATAAATTTTGTGATATCCCCGTTATTTTTGTTAGATCATTTAGACTAGTAAATGGTCCGTTCTCATTTCGATAATCAACAATTCTCTTAGCAATAGTGTCACCAATTCCACTTAATGATTTTAATTCTTCAATTGTTGCTTTATTTATTGATATCTTTATATTAGTTTCTTTATCTTCTTGGGTAATTGGTTCAATTCTTATAACCATTCCATCTGTTAACTTTTGTACTAAATTTATATTTGTATTTGCACCATTTTTAAATCCACCAGCAAGGGCAATTAAATCTTGTAATCTACTTTCACTACTTATATCATAAACTCCAGGTCTATTTACTTCACCAATAATTTGTACTTTTATATCCGCTGAGTAATTATATTTTTCCTTTGCATCAACATATTCAACTTTTGTATTTCCTGTACCTTTTAAAATTACTCCTAAAACAATTAAAATAATTGAACTTGCAATTATAACGATATATTTTCTTTTCATTATATCAACTCCTTCAATTATATATTAAAGATAATTTATATAATTACTAAAAAATCCCTCCTTTAGGAGGGATTTATAATTAAAGTAAATCAGCCAATAACCACAAGTATTTTCCAGTTGTGTGTCCCCAGATTTCTTTAAAAACAGCGTTATTTGATGTTGGCCAATAAGGTGCATCAATATCCTCATATGTTTTAAAACCTACTGGAAGTGAACCAACCATTTGTAATGAGAAGGCTACATATAATGGATGATAATTATGTCCTTCACCATACATTGTTGAAGAGGCAAATGGGTTTTTACCCAATATCCATTCTATTTGATCAATAGCTATTTGTTTTAAATTTTCATCTTTTAATAGTTTTGCAATCATTGATATTGCTTTAGTTTTACTAAGTAGAGTTGCATGGTATCCTCTTCTTTGGATAGCAATTGGAAGTCTACGTAAATAGAAATCATTTCCTAAAGAAATTCCATTTTCAATTTGTCCTTTAAAAGAATTTTTAATTTCTTCTTCGGTTCCATAATCCCAAGGAATAGTAAAGCGATCTTTTCTTAACATTTTATAATTATAAACTTGTGATGGAATTAAATTATATGGTCTAATCATATTCGAAGTAGCTTCAATAAATTCTTTATAAAGCATTATTGAATCAAGCCAAAACTTACTATTTTTATGATCTTTTGCTACTTCATATAAACGAACCAAAGCTTGAACTGGTGTTTGTTCATGTCCTCTATGTTCATAGGTAAGAATATGATTATGATTACTATCTTCGTAGAAGAATCCTCTAATCAATTTATCCTTATCAATATATTCTTTTTCTTGTGCTTCCATAATTTTATGGGCATATAAATCAGCTATATCAATATATTTATCCTCACCAGTAAGTGCATAAAGTTCAGCACATGCTAATACTAAAGCTCCACAAATTTGAGGATCAGGAACTACACCCCAACGTTTAGTAAATAAATTATTTTTATATCCTTCTAAACCAAATTCAAAATCACTAATTGCACATCTTTTACACCAATCTGCATAATCAGAATCAATCTCACTAAATACTCTAGCTCCTACAGCCTCAGCAGCACTAGCGATTAAATTTTCAAATGATCCATTTTCAGCAACATTCATTTTAGCCATTGATGTATTATCATCATACAATGTATTTGGATCATAGACATTATTTCTCCAAATCGAATAATGAACAGCAAGTGCTCTATACCCATCTTTAAAACGAGTTTTAAGGACCCAATTTAAGCCCCATCTAGCTTCTTCAAGGATTTCCTCATATAGAGCTCTATCTTTATCTTTGTAAGCCAAAGCTAAATCTAAAAGGGCATGAGCCATCTCAACTGTGCATATTTCAAACTGACTAACATCCCCAGCATCATGCCATCCACCACATGTATGAAGGGCTTTTCCATTAGGGTGCTTTGAATAACTAGTCGTGTGACATTCAGTATGAACCCCACTTACATCATATCCACATCTTAATAATCTTAAGAAATTAAGACTTTTTCTAGTTGATGGAGTAAGATATTCGTTACTTATTAAAAACTCTTTTGTTTCATTTTTTCCATATACTATTTTATATGTTCCTTCTATTTTTAAATTTGAAAAATCTAATTCATAGAATACTCCATACTCATTTTTTAAAACTACTACATCATTTGTGTATACTACTTTATTATTTACATCAATTATGTTGAAAGTTTGTCCTTGATATAAGCCAGTAACTGCAACTTTTTTTGCATCCAGGAAATAACCACTATGACAATACGCAATTCTATTTTCAATTTCCCATCCTAATACATAATCTTCTTCAACTTTTTGAGCTTTTAAATCTTTAAAATAAATTTCAATAATTGGTTGGGCATCAATTGGACATCCCATTAAAAATGGAGTAATTGAAATAGCTTCAATATTACTTCTATCAAATTGATCAAGTTCAAATACTATATGATTCCATTTATTAGGTTCTAAACTAGGTGCATGAACTAACCCTTTTTTTCCATTAATTAATGAAAAGTGAAAATAAAAGTTTTTATGTCCTACTGATTTTGGATAAACCTCAACGCTTATTCGGTTATATTTACTTAAATCAATATTACCAAAATTTACTCTAATATTAGTTGATGGCCTAGGTACAAGATGTTCTATATCTGTATTTGTAACAACTTTTAAGATTTTATTATTTTCAAATTCTTCTAAATTTGCTTCACCAATTCCACTGTGGATAAGATTTTCCATTGTTTTAAAATCGTGTAGGATTATTTCTTCTTTTACTGGTTTATCTAACCATCTCTTTTCAGAGGAGTTATTGTAGTTTTCTTTTATAAGTCCAATTTTTTCTTTATGCATAAATTCCCTTTTCTTTTCCATATTTTCTATTTAAGTAAAAACAAATTCCAAACCATATACCCAATGTTAAAAACAATGAAACTCCAATTATTATTGCTACATCAACAAACAATCCAATTGATAAAATTTTTATTAACATTAGATTGTCAGCCAAATTATCGCCAGGATAATTTGAAACGGACCCAAAGAAGGCATCTTTATATTTTTGAGGATCAGGAAACGCTAATTTATGAAATAAATCAAAAGCAGAATCAAAATCAATTAATATATAAATCCCATAAAAAAATAAAAATAACATAAGAATTAAAAACACAATAAGACTATACCTTAAAAAATATTTGCGTAATCTTTTAAAATTAAAGCCAAAATATATAAATACCGCAATTGTTAATATTAAAGTAATAATTCCAATTACCCTTCCACCATTATATAATGTTCTAACATCAGTCATATGAATTAAAGCTTGTTGGGTAAATACAACATTTCCATTAATTTCAACTTGCATTGAATCGGTTTTATTAAATAAAAAGTCAACTATTTTATCGGCTATAATGCTTAACTCTTCTTCTGTATAACCAGTAGCATCCGTTGTATAATTCTTTTTAAACTCATGTTCATAAAAACTTTTTGATCTTGTAATCGGAACAATTACAGCCCATAAACATAAAATAATTAAAAATAATACTGTTAATGAAATTAAAACCTTATCATACCAATAAATTTCTTTTTTCATTTTATCTTCTTCCAATCCTTCTTACTAATTTTATATACATCTATAGGAATCATATCATCTTCGTGATAATTCCAAATAACTTTTCTAGTATCAAATAAAAAGCCATTTTTTAATAAGACTCTAGATGATGCAATATTTCTAATATCAATAGTTGCATACACAGTTTTAATTCTATATGAAAATGTATATTTTAATATAGCTTTCACTGCTTCAGTTGCAATACCTTTTCCCCAGTAATTTTTTGAAAGACAAAATCCAATATAAATACTCTTTGATTTTTTATCATAATTTGATAGATTTATTGAACCAATTGGTTCATTTGTTTCCTTACTAATAATTAGATAATTCATTTCCTGTTTTTGGTCATTCATATACATCCATAATCTTATAATCATTTCTGTAACGGCAACAGTATCATGAGCAGTCCAACTTAAGAATCTAGCAACTTCTTTATCAGAAGCCCAATTATAAAACATTAATTTTGCATCACTTAACTTAGGAGGTCTAATTATTAATCGAGAACTTTCTATTTCTTTGCAATTAAATCTTTTCATTGTAACCTCGTTCATTTATAAAATTATAACACATTTTTGAATAAATTACTATAAAAAAAATAAAAAAATAAGGATTATTTAAATCCTTATTTTACATCATCGCTTTAAACTTACCGACCATTTGATCTTTTGTCTTTTTTAAGTCATTAACTGTCTTACCACTATTAAACATCATAAATACAGTCGCTGAAGCAAGTGCCCCCATCACCATAAATGATAACGCCTTTTTCATTTTTTTCACCTCATTTTGTGTCTAAAGCACAAAATTATTATTTACTTATCACATAAAATCATAAGGTGAAATATTTTCCAATTCTGAATCTTCATCAAAATTTTTATTCAATAATTGTTTAATTTTATACACTAGTTGTGTACTACGATTATCTTCTAGTTCAACAATTCCTTTTCTAATGGCATCAAAATTACCAACAATGAATAAATATTTTTTTGCTCTTGTAATAGCTGTATATATTAATTTACGCTTCAACATCATAAAATATTTAAAACTAATTGGAACAATAACAATAGCAAATTCACTTCCTTGTGATTTATGAATTGATATTGCATATGCTAATGTTAAATCATCAAGTTCATCTTTAGTATAATCAACTAATCCATTATCAAACATTACAGATAAACTTTCAAATTTTTCATTTACAAATTTAATATGATATATATAACCAATATCACCATTCATAACATTTTTATCAGTTCTATTTACTAATTGAATTACTTTATCATTCACTTTATATTTCTTACCATTTTCAAAAATCTCTTCAGTTGATGGATTAAACTTAGCTTGTAAATGTTGATTAATTGCTTCTATTCCAACAATACCCTTATATATAGGGATTAACACTTGGATATCTTTAATTAAATCAAATCCTTTATCAATAGCGTCCTTTACTAAGTGTTCAATATAACTTGATATATTTTCATCAATACTATTATAGAAAGCAAAATCATGGTGAAAACTACTAAAATCATCTGGTAACATTCCACCATTAATACTATGAGCAAGTTTTATAATACTTGAATCACTTGCTTGACGGTGAATTCTATCTAGGAATATTGTAGTTATTTCTTTAGAATCAATTAAATCTTTTAACACATTACCAGGTCCAACTGATGGTAATTGATCAGCATCACCTACTAAAATTACCCTACAATCAGAATTAATTGAAGAAAATAAACGATAGGCAATTGATAAATCAACCATACTAAACTCATCAATTATTAATACTTTACAGTACACTGGATTTTCTTCACTAACGTTAAAGCGATACCCACCTTCATAACCTAAAAATTTATGAATTGTTTGGGCTTCGCACTTCGTTACTTCTTTAAGACGTTTTGCAGCTCTTCCAGTTGGTGCCAGTAAATACACATCGTTTAATACATCTTTTTCTTCATATAATAATTTTATCGAATCAACAATTCCTTTAATTATAGTCGATTTACCAGTTCCTGGCCCACCTGTAATTATTGTAATTGAATTACTAAGTGCTTTTTTAATTGCCTCATATTGCTTATTACTATATTCAATTTTATTATTAAGCATTACCGTATCAATAACTTTATCTATTTTAGTTAATGAATAATCTTTAATTTCATTATCTAAAAACTTAACAATTCTTGAAGATAATCCTACTTCTTCTTTATATATTTTTGAATCAAATACAAATATATTATTTTCAATTATTATTTTTTTATCAACTATTAACTTACCTATATATTCATTATATAAGTCATTTTCAAAATAAATATCTTTATTAAAATTATTACATCTTATATATAAGTCACCAATGTGGATAAATGTATTTCCGGTTGAATACATATATTCATTTAAGACATATAAAATAATTGCTTTTAGTCTTTTTGGATCATCTTGTTTAATCCCTAAACTTAAGGCAATAGTATCAGCTTTAATAAATCCAATCCCATCAACTAGTTCAATTAATTGATATGGATCATTTTTCATTATATTAAAAGCATCTTCCCCAAGTAAAGAAATTATTCGTGTTGCTAATCTTAAACTAATTCCAACACCTAAAAAATTTAATAATTGTTTTTCCTTTTTATAATTGATTAGTAAATTATCATAAATTATATTTTTTTGATCATTTGTTAGATCAACTTTTTCTAAAACAGTTTTATCTTCAATTATTAAGTTTAAACAATTACTTCCTAAAGCATCATAAACTTTTTTTGCTGAAACCTTTCCTATACCAGGAAAACTATCACTTGAAAGATAAGTAACTATTCCTTCTAAAGTATCCTCATTTAATCTTTTAAATCTTTTTGCTCTAAGTTGGTTCCCATATTTATTGACCTCAAATTCACCTTCAAACTCATATTCCTCATCAATTATGGGTTTACGATCAAAATTTGAAAGTATTGATAATTTATTATCAAATAAAATAGGTCGATATGTTGCCATCTGTTGATCTTTATAATCTAGTTGTAGGGTAACTATCCCAAAGGATCTATTCTCATCATAGTAAACTATTTTTTTAATAACCCCATAAACAATGCTCATTAGTAAAGCCTCTTGACATCATCCATATATACTTCATCAATGGTTGAACCGCCAAGGACAACTTCACCATCATAAAAAACACATGCTTGACCAGGAGTAACTGCTTTTGATTTTTCAGGATATAATACTTCAATTATATCTTTATCAATAAAATGAATCTTCACATTAACATCTTTTTGACGATATCTAAATTTTGCAGTGCAATTTCTAAATCCTTCAAAAGGTTCTCCTAACCAATTCACATGACTTACGATACATCTATTCGAATATAAATATTCATTATCAGTACCTTGGCCAACTAATAATACATTTTCACTAGGAATTTTACCAATAACAAACCAAGGATCCCCAGACCCACCAATACCTAATCCATGTCTTTGACCAATAGTATAATACATAATTCCATCATGTTGGCCAACAATATTACCATTCATATCCTTCATATATCCAGGTTTAGCAGGTAAGTAATTCATTAAGAATTCCTTGAAATTTCTTTCTCCAATAAAACATACACCAGTTGAGTCTTTCTTAGTTGCTACATCTAGATTATATTCTTTTGCAATTAACCTAACATCTTTTTTATTTAAATGTCCTATTGGGAATAATGCTTTACTTAATTGTTCTTTATTTAATTGTGATAGGAAATAAGTTTGATCCTTATTATCATCTAAACCTCTTAATAAAATCGAACCATTTTCAGTGTGGTTAATTCTAGCATAGTGACCCATTGCAATATAATCGCAACCATATTCCATAGCTTTATTTAAAAATGCTTTAAACTTAATTTCTTTATTACATAGAATATCAGGATTTGGTGTACGATTATTCTTATATTCAGTAAGAAAATATTCGAAAACATAGTTCCAATATTCTTCTACAAAGTCAACACGGTGTAGTTTTACCCCTAACTTTTCAGCAACACTAACCGCATCCATATAGTCTTTTTCTTGTGGACAAACATCATTTGGGTCGTTTGGATTACCTAATATATCGTTATTAATTGAAGAGTCCCAGTTTCTCATAAACATGGCTTCGACTTCATAACCTTGTTTTAGTAATTCAATAACGGCAACAGCAGAGTCTACACCCCCTGAAAGTCCAACAATAACTTTTTTCATATTTCCTCCTACAATGATGCCTTAAGTTCAAATATAATATCTCTTATACTCATTGCTTCTTCAAAATTTAACTGCTTAGCTGCAGCAGACATATCTTTTTCTAATTTTGAAATTAAATCCTTAATTTCTAATTTACTTAATTTTGATAAATCATTTACATTATAACTTGTTATTTCTTCTTCTTTAGTTATAACTATACTATCTTTAATATCTTTCTTAATTGTTTTTGGAATAATATTGTGTTTTTGATTATATTCCATTTGAATAGCACGACGCCTGTAAGTTTCTGATACGGCTTGCGTAATAGATTTTGTATCATTATCAGCATACATGATAACACGTCCATTAGAGTTTCTTGCTGCTCTACCAATAATTTGGATTAAAGAAGTTTCACTTCTTAAGAAACCTTCTTTATCAGCATCAAGAATAGTAATTAATGAAACTTCCGGAATATCTAATCCTTCACGAAGTAAGTTAATCCCTACTAAGACATCATATACCCCTAAACGAAGTTGCCTAATTATTTCCATTCTTTCTAAAGATTTTATCTCTGAATGTAAATAAGCAACCTTAATATCTAGTTCTTTTAAATAAGCAGTTAAATCTTCACTCATTTTGATAGTTAATGTTAAGACTAATACTCTTTCATTTAATTTAATTCTCTTTTGTATTTCTCTTACTAAATCATCAATTTGACCAGCTGTTGGTCTAATTTCAACAATAGGGTCAAGTAGTCCCGTTGGGCGAATGATTTGTTCAACAATATCAGCTGATTTACTTTTTTCAAATTCAGTAGGAGTGGCACTAACATAAATTACTTGATCACATTTCTCTTCAAATTCTTCAAATCTTAATGGTCTATTGTCTAGTGCAGATGGTAATCTAAATCCATATTCAACAAGATTCATTTTTCTTGATCTATCACCATTATACATACCACGAACTTGGGGAATAGTAACATGACTTTCATCAATTACTAGTAAGAAATCTTTTTTAAAGAAATCAAGCAGTGTATATGGTGTTTCACCCTCTTCACGTAAACTCATATGACGTGAATAATTCTCAATTCCACTACAATAACCAACCTCTTGTAACATTTCAATATCGTATTTTGTTCTTTGTTCAATTCTTTGAGCTTCAAGTAATTTATTGTTCAATGTAAAATAAGCAACTTGTTCTTCTAATTCCTGTTTAATTCTCTCAATTGCAATTTGTAATTTCTCATCGCTAACAGCAAATAATGTTGCAGGATATAATGTTACTATTTCTTTTTGAGAAATACTTCTTCCAGTCAAAACATCAATAATTCTTATTTTTTCAACTTCATCATCAAAAAACTCAAGTCTAATAGCTTCATCTTTTTCACCAGTTGGAATAATGTCAATAACATCGCCTCTAACCCTAAAAGTACCTCTTTTAAAATCAATATCATGACGAGTGTACTGCATACTAACTAGCTTTTCAAATAACTGTTTTCTTGGCCAAACATCACCAACTTTAAAAACTAATAATTTATTCTTATAGTCTTCAGGGTCGCCAATACCATAAATACAACTAACTGAACTTACAACAATAACATTTTCTTCAGTTAATAAACTAGATACAGCTGAATGACGCATTTGATCAATATCATCATTAATGCTTGAATCTTTTTCAATATATAAATCCTTACTTGCAACATAGGCTTCAGGTTGATAATAATCATAATAAGAAATGAAATATTCAACTCTATTTTCTGGAAAAAAACTCTTTAATTCACTATATAGTTGTCCAGCTAATGTTTTATTATGAGCTAATATTAACGTGTTTTTATTTGTATTTTTAATTACATTAGCAATTGTATAAGTCTTACCTGTACCCGTTGCACCTAATAAAGTCTGATACTTTACTTTGTTTAAAACATTTTTAGTTAATCTTTCTATAGCCTGTGGTTGATCACCAGTTGGACTATAATTACTATGTAATTTAAACATACATTTTACTCCTATTTATGATATCTTTTATTATTTAAAATCGTAAAAGCACGATAGATTTGTTCAACTAAAATTAGTCTCATCAATTGATGAGGAAAAGTCATTTTTCCAAATGATAATTTATAATTACTTCTTTTCTTTACATCAGTACTTAAACCATCAGATCCACCGATTACAAAAGAAATGTCATTGGAATTATATGATATATGTTTACTAATCATATTTGCAAGTTCAACACTATTAATATTATTACCTTCTATTTCTAAGGTAATTACAAAATCATCATTAATTTGACTTAAAATTAATTTTCCTTCTTCTTCAATATTTTTACTTGAAACATCAGTATTAAATTCTTTAAGTTCAATTATACTAATTTTTGTAAATGGGTTTAATCTTTTAATATATTCTTTAACACCATCTACTAAATATGTTTCTTTTAATTTGCCAATGCAAATAATTTTAATTTCCACCGTTCACCTCAATAAAATCAAGAGCAACCCTTTGTTTTGCAATATATATTTTAGGTAAATAATCAGAAGTAATTGATCCAATTACAGTCTCTAATGCAATTTCTTCAGTATTTACTTCTTCACTTAAATGGGCTAAAACAACTGTTTTTAATTTTTTATTCTGA
This sequence comes from Bacillota bacterium, assembly GCA_023410025.1. Classification (GTDB taxonomy): domain Bacteria; phylum Bacillota_I; class Bacilli_A; order ML615J-28; family CAG-698; genus JAEYQM01. The sequence continues at coordinate 21,355 of JAEYQM010000037.1, read as the reverse complement.
ACAATTGTATTTAAGACTTGTCCACATATATAATTAGACATATGTCCTTCAACACTTAGTATTCTTTCTTTTAAATACCATGGCCGATTACTTTTATTTAATAGTTCAATATCATGATTTGATTCAATAATTAAACTATCAACTTTTTTAAGAATATCAATATAAGGGATTGGTAAGAACCCTGTATCGGTAACATAACCCATACTACTACTTGGCCCTACTATGACAAAGCCAACACAACTTTTAGTATCATGAGATAAACGCATTGAAAAAACCTTAACATCATTAATCTTAAATGTTTGATTAGGTTCAATATAACTAACATTCATGCCAATGATTTTATCTTTATATTTTGTTGCAATTTCCCCAAAAGTTTCTTTTGTAACATATACCTTAGCCTTGCTTTCTTTCACAACGCTAAGTAAACCCCCAATATGATCGCCATGAGCATGGGTAATTAGGATTGCATCTAAATTTGTATAATCTATATCTAATCTTGCTTTGGCTTCTTTTAAAGAAATTCCAGCATCAATTAATAATTTTGTTTGTTCTGTTTCTATGTAAGTCATATTTCCTTTTGACCCACTTGCTATAACACAATATTTCATAAATTCACCTAATATACATTATACATTTAAATACCCCTTTTATCAAGAAATCTATATATTTTTAAAAAAATCATTATCCACTAGGATAATGATTTTATTTCTTTTTATTCAGGTTTTGTAATATATTTTAAAGATTCATAAGCTGTTTCAATATTGTAGTTTAGAAGAGTTTCATAAACTTGTTTTAAATCAGCCTTAGCAAATTCTACTTTAGAAAGTTTTCCTAATAACATTTGACTAATCTTTAATGTCTTATAAGTTGTACCTGTAATTTCAGTTCTGATTGGAGAGTAGAATGTAGTTACTTGTTTTGTTTCTAAAGTAGTTAATTCTCTATCTTCTTCAGATTCAATTGGATTTCCTTCGTATACTAATACGTCAGCTCTTGCAGGTAAGTTAGCCACTGTTTCAACAGAGCTTACAGTTACATATGGTCTTCTAGTTGTTGTTAAATTAACATATACATGGTAACCAAATTCAGTAACTAGGTAGTCATCATAAGTCTTATCATAGATAACTTTGTAATCTCCATATATATTAGCTGCTTCAGATTCATTCCAAATCTTTCTTACTGCATTTTCAAATGGTTCAACCATTACACCAGTAGTTGTTGTAAGTGATTCATATTTAATTAATAATCCAGCACTCTTAAATTTAGAATATTTGTAATCATTTGCATCTAAGTTATACCAGCTTGTACCTTCAGAGTATACTGGTTGGTTAGCAAGTTTTTGAGGAGCATCAGCAATAAAGCGTGGTGCATTATTATATTCAGAAATTACTGTAGATTCTAAGTATGAAGCATACTTGTCAGGTCTTTGAGTTTTTAATTCTGCTAATACTAAATCATATAATTCTTTAGCTAATTGTACTTCGTATTCTGTCCATTCTTCTGGTTTAACGATGTTTCCATCTTTATCTTGTTTGTGAATTAGTAAATGAACACCTGTAGCTGATAAGTATGTATCTTTAATCTTAGTCATGTTAGGAACATAAACTTCATTCCACATTTCTTCAGTAGTATCAGTAAATGTCTTTGAATATTTTGTAAATACTTCATCATATAATAAATCAATTAATAAATCTTGTTCGCTATCAACATTGTTGTAGTCTCTTAAGAAGTTTAACCAACCATAGCTTGCATCAACACCAAATGAACCATTTGCAAATGATGTTTTTAAGTAATCAACTTGGTCTTTAATATCTTGCCATTCTTCAGAATCTAATACTTTTTTAGAATTAACATCATAAATATCATTGTATTCACTATTTAATAACATTTGACGTAAGTATAAAGTATAGCTTGAAGATACACCATATAGATTAGCCATTTCATCAAATAATTCATCAACAGAATAATCTTTACCGTTTACAGTAGCGATTAATGTTTTGCTTGATTTCTTAGTCTTTTTGAATGTTGAATCGTAACTAGAAACATAATTGTTTTCTAATAATGAATCATAGATTTTTAATCCTTTTTCTTTTCTTAATTCAGCCATTGTTGAAGAAATCTTAGCATCAGTAACTAGAGAATCAACGATTTTTTCAACGATTTCGTTCTTTAATGTTTCATTAATAACTTCGCCATCTTCATATAAAACAGCTGAATCAACATAATTTAATTTTAATGCATAGAAGTAATTTGAACCAGCACTTCTTGCAGAAGTTAAATAAGTTTTATCTAAATCTGTTCCTTCTACTAAAAGGTTAGATAATGCATTAACTGCAGTTGTTAAACTTGAGCTTAATGTATTTAACTCATCTGTTGTATAGTAGAATAAGTTTTTAGGACTGTCTTCATTTTCATCTAATGTTGTATTAAATACGATTTTTCCGTTTTCAATCTTATATTGATCTGCACCTAATACTTTGTTCTTAGATGGATCACTTGCATTAGGATAACCTGGAGCTTGGTAAGCAACAGTGTTATTATATAAATCGATGTGAGCTTGTTTGATTTCTTCTTCAGTTAATGCAACCTCTGTTTCAGCCCATACCCATTTCTTAACTGTCTTAGTTGTTGAATTTTCAGTAACTGTAACATCTTTTGCTTTAATACCGATTTGGTTTAATGCATTTTCAGCTTCTTTTAAAGTACTGTATTTTACTACAACTACCCAGTAAGATTTTTTGTAATTACTTGCATAGTATGAAGAAATTGCTGAATCAGTAACTGCTTCATCATCATTAGCAATTACAGATCTAGTATAAGCTTTTTTAGCTAAAACTAAACGGAAGTAATTGTTAATATCTTCATCAGTTCTTAATCCTATTGAAGAGTATTGTGCTTTTTTCCAATCTGAAATAGTTTCTGCGTCTTCAACTTCATCGCCGCTTCTTCCGTTAGGGAATATAGTATCTTCAATTGCTTTATCTATTTCTTCTTGTGTAACTGCTTCAAAGAAGCCTTTACCATTTTCATTTTTTACTGCGTTTAACAAATCTTCATCAATCATAGTAATTAATGTGTTAATTCCATAATTGAATCTTAAGTCCTTGTATACAGCTTTGTTTGAAACTTTAACATCATCAATTGTTAAGAAAGTTTCATCGCCGTTAGTAATAGAAGGCGCTTTCTTATCTGTTGAAATTAATGACAACGTAACTGTTACTACAATAACGATTGCTAAAACAATTATAATAGGTAAAACGCGTTTACCAAGTACTTTTAAATTCATTGTTTTCACTCCTTGAATTCCTATTTTTGTCAACACTATTATAATACCACTTTTAAAGCGTTTTTACAACAAAAATTTATATTTTTTTGGGCTATAGCAAATGATAAATTTTCCAATATTCATAATATACCACTAGGAGGGGATATTATGTGTCAACAACCAGTATGTAAAAATAGTTGTGGAGGAAATAACTTCGCATTCATTCTTGTCCTATTTATACTTCTTGTTATAATTGGTGCCGCTTGGGTATTCTAATGTACTCAAATAATACAATTTTACACTTAAAATTAACTTAAAAATGATACCAGACGGTATCATTTTTTAAAATAGTCTTAATCGATATCAGGAAAATAGAAACTTCTACGATCAAATGCTACGACTGGAGAAGTATATTCACCCTTTTTAACCTTATTGATTTCTTTTTCAATAGCTGCCATTCTTGAATCACTATGATCAACAAAGTTGATTAAAGCAGCTTCGGGTGTTTGTGGTTCTTTTGGTGAACCATATTCTAGTTGTCCATGATGAGATATAATAATATGGGCTAAGTTTGTAATTTCTTCTGTATTTTCATATCCCAACTCATTAGCAACTTTAAATAATTCATTTACACCAATTGTAATATGTCCTAATAATTTTCCTTCTTTTGTATACTCAGTTCCCTTTGGTCCACTTAATTCCATTAGTTTACCAAGATCATGTAAAATAATTCCTGAATAAACTAAACTTCTATTTAAGAATGGATATAGTTTTAAATAGGCATCTGATAAAGTTAACATTGAGTAAACATGATATGCTAATCCTGAATAATAATTATGATGCATATTTACTGCTGCAGGATAATAGAAATAATTTACATAATGTTTCTTTATAATTTGAATAGTTGTTTCTCTTAAAATTTTGTTATCAATTTTATTTATATAATCTTCAATTATATCTTGTAATTCTTTAACATTAATTTTAGCATATTCATAGAATAAACTTAAATCAACTTCATCTTCTTTTGTTACTTCTCGAATATCAGTAATATTAAATTGCATTTTCCCTTGATATTCTTTCATTCTCCCTGTAGCTACATATACTTCTCCACTTTGAAGTTTACTTTTTAATTCATCAGTAAAATTCCAAATTTTTGCTTCAGCAAGATCAGTACCATCAAATGCTAGCATACTTGCATAATCAGCATTTGTTGTAGTTTTTTTAATTTGTACATCAGATAGTCTTACAACTAATGTAGCTTCCTCCATTGGAGAAAAATCTTTAATCTTTTTCATTCTTTACCTCTTTACTTGAGTAAACATCCTCAGCATCGCTTATATAATTCATATAAACTTTTGCTAATTCTTTTCCAAGTTGCATTTTATCACTTTCCGAATTATTTAAGTAATTTAAATCTTTTAATAATTCTAAATTTTTAGAAATTAAATTATCAACATCTTCCTTAATTTTTCTACGTCTATTTTCGCGTTCAATTTTTGCGTAATACATGTCTTTTTCACGAATTAAGCGATCTTGTTCATTTAATCTTCTTTCCAACATTTCTAATCTAAGTTCTGTATAATTTCTAACTACTTGGCCTTGATGTTCTAAATTTTCTTTTAAATCTTCAACATTATTAGCCATAGCCATTTTATCTAAATCAAGTCTAGATTTTAAATCAAAATCTTCAATTTCATCTTTATTATACTCTTTAGGAAAATCATTAATAGCCATTAAATCAACATCGTTAAGTAAAATCTTTACATAACTTCTAATTTGATCGGTAGTATTAACAATATTATTAGAAACAATTTCAATTGCAATTTTTTCCATAACTGTATCAGCATCAAATAAACTAGTTTTTGCTACTTCGTATAAATCATTTCTTGTAAACATAATATCAGCTTCCGATTTAATTGGAAGTTCATTATATCTTTTCACAATCTTACGTTTTTTATTACGAGCTCTTCTAATAATATTATTCAATTTATTTGCTTCTAAACATACATCTAATCCGTGTAAATATAGGTCTGCTGGTTTATATTTACCCTTTTTATTGTTCACTGCTAGTTCATATACTTTTCTTATAAACTCTTGATTATCTTGATTTAAATATGCATCATCTATTTTTTTGTTTAAAAGGAAACAAATTATTAAGAATTCTTCATAATTTAATTTAAACATCTTATTAGATGGATAAGAAAAACCTTTTTTTAGTGTTGGAAATTGTTTATGAAGTTTTAAATTAACAAACATTTCATAAGCTTTTTTAGTATATTTATAATCAAAGATCTTTTTAATTTCAAAACTAGCTTCATCAATGTTTACATTTTTAAGAAGTTTTCTTTTCGATTTAATTGATTTAATAGTACCTGGAGTAAGTTTGAAATTAAGTTCGCTAATTATAGAAATTGCTCTTAATATTCTTAATGGATTATCAGCAAATCGAATATTGGGATTACCAATTAAACAAATTTTTTTCTTTTTAATATCATTAACAGCATCATATGCATCAGTTATTTTATTACTATGTGACATAACCATTGAGTTAATAGTAAATTCACGCGTGCTTAAATCATCAAGTAAGTTCTTAGAATAATGGGGTTTTGTAGGATTTCTTTTATCCTTAAATTCTTCTGTTTTAAATGTTGAGATAATGAATTCATAACCATAGTAAGTTACTTTAACAATTCCTTCTCTAACATCTTCAACCTTTACAGATTTAAAAATGCCTTTTATAGCATCAGGAGTTGCACTTGTGTTTATTTCAACAATCTCAATTGGTATTTGTAGTACTTGATTTCGAACGACTTCACCAACAAAATATGCTTCAAAGCCATTTCCTATTAAAATCTTTAATATTTCTTTACCTTTACTCAGCAATTCATCCATATAATCACCCACTTTTATATACTCTATAAAAATATTATACAACATTATTTTTAAAAATTCTATCATTTTGTGTATTTATTTCTTGGAAAACACTATTTTTTAGATTATAATAGAATTGGTGAAAAAAATGTATACAATTACTGAAGAAACAATTTTTGAATATGAGATTAAAAAAAGTAAATTTATTTCTAGATTATATCCAGTAAATAGTGTTGAAGAAGCAAATGAATACTTACGTTTAATAAGAAAAAAACATTATGATGCGACTCATAATTGTTATAGTTATATTATTGGGGAAAACGGTGAAGAAATTAAACAATCAGATGATAATGAGCCATCACAAACTGCTGGGGTTGTTATTCTTGATGCCCTTAAAAAAAATCAAATGACTAATGTCATTTGTATTGTTACAAGATATTTTGGAGGAATCAAATTAGGTGCTGGCGGTTTAATTAGAGCCTATAGTTTTATGACTAGTGAGGCAATAAAAATCTCAAAGCTTCATGAAATTATTCCCTATGTTAATTTAAAAATTAAATTTAACTACAATATATCTAATGAAGTATTTAAAACAATGACAACATATGAAATTATTGAGAAAATATTTACTGATGCTATTTTATGTACCTATAAAGTCCCTAAAAAGGACATTGATAATATAATAAGTGATTTAGTTGATATATCCCGAAATGAAATTGAATTTGAAGTTGTATGATTACAACTTTTTTTGTTTCAATTATAAAACGAAATATTTAACTATAAATTTCCCTTATAATCGTTTTTTACTATATATTCTAGTATTTAATCGTGTTTAATATAAACTTAAAATGAAAGCAAATTTTTTATTTTTACTTTTCAGTTTCTTCATATCTTCTTTTTGTAGCTTCTCCGCCTCTAATGTGCCTAATTTGCTTATTATAATCGAGTAACTCTTTTACTTTTTTGTATAGATTATGGTCTATTGTTGGTAATCTTTCCGTAAAATCTTTATGAACTGTTGACTTACTGCAACCAACAATTTTGGCTACTTCTCTTACTGTTGCGCCCTTATTTACAAAAATATATGAAGAAGTTAGAACTCTTGTTTTAATTGTATTTTCCATATTATCACCCTACAATTTAATATATGTAGTTATGATATTTTTATGAGAAAATTTCTTAATAAAAACTTATACTATAATACCTATGTGTTGACAATTTTTTAAAAAAAGTGTATATTTAACATATAAAAAATATATATAATAGGGGAGGTTTTTATGTCAGTTTTGGTTTGCGAAAACATAAGTAAAGTAGTAAAACGAAAAGAAGTTATAAAAAATTTTTCCTATAATTTTTTAGAAAATCAAGTATATGCCATACTTGGGAAAAGTGACTCCGGACATTCGGAACTTCTACATATGATTAGTGGGAAAAGTAAACCTGCAAACGGAACTATTTTTCTTGATGGATATGATCTATTAAAAAATAATAACATAAGCGACAGAATTTGTTTTATCTCTCACTCAACTTCATTCCCTAATAATATAACAATACTTGATATATTTAGAATCATGGCAAGGTCTTTTCCAAATTGGGATACATATTATGCTTATGAAATACTAAATCATTTTGAAATTAATTATAAAACCAGATTTGGTAAATTAACAAAGCAAGAAAAAACAATATTAATTGGTATATTAAATTTAGCTAGTAGAGCGAATATAACAATTATGGATAATCCAATGGATGATGTTGATATTAAAGTAAGATATGACTTCTTTAATTATTTATATGATCATCAAGTAAAGTACCCAAGAACTTTCATTATAACAACTTCTTTTATTGATGAAATTGATTATTTGGTTGATAAATTATTATTGTTTGATAAGGGTAAACTTATTGCTAGTTTTACAACACAAGAAGCTAAAGAAAACTTTCGATATTTAACTGGTAAAACCGAAGTATTAAAATCATTAATTTCTGGAGTTAAAGTTATTGGTGTTGAAGAAAGAGGTAAAACATTAACGATTTGTGTTCGTCAAAACCTTAAAAAAGACGAAATTAGAAAGTATCAAAAATATTTAATAGAGATTTCTAAAGTTCCAATTCAAAAAATCTTTATCTATTTAATTAATCTAAGAGAAATAAAGGGAATATCTAATGAATAAAATGAAACTATTAAAACTACATATTTATAGTTATCGATTAATTTATTTTTTTTACATTGTAGCATTTGTTCTATTATCCTATATATATTATAAGTTTACGTTTTTAGATAGTATTATTTCAAACGCTAATCTAGTAATTATTATTTCATTATTTTCATTTGCCACAGGATATTATGAATTTTCAGTCATGTCTAATAGCTACTTAGGGTTAAAAATAAATAGATCAAATTTTTATTGGTCTACCATTATATTTGGTTTATTTAATACATTAATTCAAAGTATAATCCTAATTATCTTTGCTTTAATCGATAAAACAAAATATGCGTTTATATTAAAAAATTTATCTAATTCTTTGATTATTATTATTTTTATTCTATTCGTTTATAAACTTGGTTGCTTTTACTCATTATTTTTAAGTAAAATAAAGCATTTTAATAAAGTTCTTTTATCAACAATAATTGCAATTCTAATTATTTTTGGTTCGAAAATATATGAAAGTATTAATATTTTGTTTGCTAAACTAAATTTTATAAATTATACAAATTTAAACTTATATACTATCTTAATGATTGCTTTGATTTTAATATTTAACATCATTAATTATATGAAATTTACTAAGAAGTATTAAAAAAAATCCTATTACTTAGGATTTTTTATTTTACTGCTTTTGCTTGTTTACCAATAACAGATTCTGGATTAAGTATTACATTATTCTTTGATACTTTAAAATGTAAATGAATTTCACTTTCACTATCATATTCTGATTTACCACTCGTACCAAGAACATCTTTTTGTTTTACTACATCTCCAACCTTTACCTTAACTGTTTCTAGACTAGAATATTCAGTTACTATATCTTCATCATGTTCTACAGTTACAACAAATCCATATAAAGGACTTTCATTAACAGCAGTTACCACGCCACTCATGCTACATAATACATCAAAAGCTTTTTTATCTTTACTTGCAATTGATATACCTCTACTCATTGAATATTGTGATCCATACTTAATAATGGCAAGTTCTTGTTCCTCTTTAGTAGCAGCGCGATCATAGAATTTCTTTATAATTGAATATTCACTTTCACCAATAGGTAAAACAAATACTTCTTTTACAATAGGTTCTTCATCATCATCTGGATTTTGTGGTACAGGTTTTTCACTATCATCAGGTTTATCCCCTTGACCGATAAAGGCCAAAGATATGAAGAAAGCAGCAAAAACTAAAACTAACATACCTAAGAATGCGTATTTTTGTAATTTTTCTTTAGGGATTTTGTTAATCCAATTCTTCATTTTATCACCTCGTAAGTTATTATTTACGAGTTGAACTAATTTATACAAAAAATTAAATTCCCATTATTTTTCAAAAAAATTTACTTATTCTTTCAATCACTTCAACAATGCTAATAGCAAACAAAAAACTTATTCCTGTACTTATTATCGCAAGTAGTATTTTTAATTGTTCGATCTTACCTTTTCTTAAAACTTTTTCATAATCAAAAATTTTAAACAAATTATAAACGGCATATATCATTGGAATAAAAATTATAAAAAACCAAATTGTTGAAAAGTTATTTCCCATTCACTTCACCTCTTTTATATTATAACACGTAAAATAAAAAATAAGCAAAATGTTTTGCTTATTTAGTTCCATATAGCCTGTCCCCACAATCACCAAGACCAGGAACAATATATCCATGATTATTTAGTTTTTCATCAAGGGCAGCTAAGAAAATATCTACTTCTGGATGCTCTTCTTGAAGTCTTTTAACTCCTTCAGGCGCTCCAACTAATCCTACATAACTTATATTTTTTACACCATATCTTTTTAAAACTGATATAGCATGTCCTGCACTTCCACCTGTTGCAAGCATTGGATCAACTACTAAAACAACTGCATCAGCAATATTAGCAGGGAATTTCACAAAGTACTCATGTGGTTCCATTGTAACTTCATCACGATATAAACCAATATGACCAACTTTTGCTGTTGGAATTAAAGCAGTAATTCCATCAACCATCCCAAGTCCTGCTCTTAGAATTGGAACAATAACTACATCTCTAGCTAATTTTTTTGATTTGCATACAGCTACTGGTGTTTTTATTTCAACATCAACAGTAGGTAGATCTCTGGTAACCTCATATGCCATAAGCATCCCGATTTCCGATACTGTTTGACGAAAATCTTTAGTCCCTGTTTTCTCATCCCTAATTAGGGATAGTTTATGATGCATCAAAGGATGATTAAAAACAACTATTTTACCACTCATCTATTTATTTTCCTCCTGTTTACTTATTAAGTCAATTCTTCTTAAATGGCGTCCGCCCTCAAACTCAGTTGTTGCGAAAGCTTTAATCCATTCAATAGCTTCTTCGGGTTTAGTATATCTCGCCCCTATACATATAATATTGCTATTATTATGTTTTCTTGTCATTATTGCACTATCTAAGCTATTAATAAGTGCAGCTCTAATTTTTTTAAACTTGTTTGCGCTAATGCACATTCCAATTCCCGTTACACAGATTAATACACCAAAACTGCTCTTATTTGTTTGAACATTTCTAGCAACCTTTTCAGCATAAACTGGATAATCAACACTTTCTTCACTATGTGTACCACAATCAATAACTTCATAACCTTCTTTTGATAAGGCCTGAATCAAATCCTTTTTCAATAAATAACCGCCATGGTCACTGCCAATACTAATTTTCATTTAGATACACCTCTTTGTAATTATATCATATTTTAAACAATTCTTCCATAATTATTTCAAAAAAACGTTTTTTAAAAAAATACTCTATTAAGAGTATTTGATAAAATCAAGAATATATAAATGTTTATTTTTGTAATCTGTTTTTAAATAATTTACTTCACCAATGTAAATGTTACTGTAATTTGTCTTTTCAAAACCAAGTGTTGAAATAGTATCAAAATCTTCATTATTAGAAAAAATAAATAATGAATCTATGGATAATTTTACTTTATTAACAAAAAATTCAAAAAAATTTTTTATTTCATTTTCTACTTTTTTCTTTATAACAAAATATTTTACAAGCCCTAAATTCCCAAATTTTTCATATGTAATTAAACCAATGACACCATCATCAACTAAAACAAGGGTATTATTCAAGTCAGAATAACTTAAATTAATACTTGAAAAACTATTGTTTAAATCATCAATATTATCTATAAATTCGTTACCATCAATAAATTCCACCTAATTCCTCCTAAATATATCCTCTAGCCAAAAACCTACTTCAACATCAGTTTCATCTTCAAAACTAATATTGAAATACTCAGGATATAGCAAACTCCAGTAATTCTTACCTGTTGCTTCTCCTAATTCTATGACTAAAGTTTTATATTTACCACCAGGAATTACTTTATCATTAACCTTTTTTGGGGAAAATTTTTCTTTACGAATAACAACATTACATTTATAGCTAACATTGTAATCTTTTAATATCTTATTGACAAACTCTTTAGTTTCATCAAGTGATCTATCTTGTTTTAAATAGTCTTTTAATTCTTCAGCAATCTTAATTTTTATACTTTGATCGTAAGTAGTATTACTATTAGCAATAATTCTTACTCTTAGTTCTTTTTTTTGAAATAAAAATATTCCACCTATGACTATTACTATTAAAATAAAAATTTTTTTCATAATTAACACCAATAGTATTATTGGTATTAATTGGTAAATTATACACTAATTACGAATAATTTTAATTTCTTCCTTAGTAACATCAATTATTTTTGAAGGTTTACTTGAAAATACCTCTTCATCAGTTACGATATAATCAATCCAATCACTAAATGTTTCTTCAATATCTAACACATTTGATAATTCTTTTTGGCCACTAAAATTAACTGATGTAGTTGCCATTAATCCAAAATGATTTAGAATTTCTAATGCTACTTTACTATCTGGCATACGGAAAGCTATAGTCTTAAAACCTTGAGTAATTTCATCAGCAATGTCATCACTTTTTTCAAATATTAATGTTAATGCCCCTGGCCAACCTTCATCCATTAGTTTTCTGGCATCACTAGTAACATTTTTTACATACTTTTCAACATCTTTAGTTCCAGTTAGAATTGCTAGTGGCTTATCATTACTTCTTCTTTTCATTTCATAAATTCTTCTAACAGCATTTACATCGCTTACTTTTGCTCCTACACCATATACTGTGTCAGTTGGGAAGCAAATAACTTTATTTGTTATATCTAATTTCAATAATTCTTTAACTGTTACTTTTTCCATAATTTAATAACTTCCTTTTGATATGATTGGACAGGTATTTTATTACTATCACGAAGGTGCATTAGTTGAATCATGATCATATTTTTTTCTTCTTCTGTTAATTCATTATAATCAGTACTAAATCCCATATTTCTTAAAATAACACCAGCATCAACTACTTCATCCTCATCATCATATACCCTTTGATATGGATACATATTAACGACTTCTGGTTCTTCGATTTGCTCTGTTTCGAATCTATCATCTTCATCAAAAGGTTCCTCTTCAACTTGAATTTTTTTAAGACGATTGTTTATTAAATCTTGTTGCATTCTTATTGAACGACGATAATCAACTAAATCTTGTCTTCGTTTTTCAGGGTTAAACATACCTTTTTTTGTAAGATATAGTGTAAGTAAAACAACTCCAAATATTATAATAAGTCCCAAGAATACAGCAATAATTAAATCAATCGTTTCAATACCTAAAGACATTTTATAATTTGATTTACTAATCCCTTTACCAGATCCAATTATTATATCATTATAATTTTTAAATTCATCAATACCTTTATTTTTAATATTATAAACAAAACGAACAGAATCCATTTCATCAACTATAAATATTTTTGCTTCATCTTCTATAGAAAATGCAGGAACTGAATAGTCTCCTCTTGCATCGCTATTAAATGTATAATTTGTACCATCAACATTAATCATTAATCTATGACTTTTTGAATTAATATTATATAAAAATATACCAAAATTTACTTCATCACCATTTACACCTTCAATAATCTTTAAACGAAAGTAGGTATTTGTGTTTTCATACTGTATGGCATATTCTTTATATCCTTCATCAATTGTATTATTGAAGGATTGTAAACTTTGGTCTATTGGTGTATTTGCAATAAATAACATCAGTATCGTAAGAATCAGTTTCAAATCAATCACCTTTTATAATTATAATTCGATCATTATTATAATTATCCTTCTTAATCTCATAATTATTAAAATATTGCTTTACTAAATCTTCCATTTCATTTCTTCGATTATAGGCAATCTCTAATACAATGTATCCACCTTTTTTTAATAGTTTCTTTGAAGATTCAATTATTCTTTTGTAATGATATAATCCACCTTCAGGACTAAATAGTGCTAAATGGGGTTCATTATCATATACTAAAGACATTACTTGCTCATCATATGCGATATAAGGAGGATTAGAAATAATTAAATCAAACTCTTCAGTTATTCCATCAAGCAAATCATTTTTAAGAAAATTAATATCTAAACTATGATACTTTGCATTATTTACTGCTACTTCAAGAGCATCAGGAGATATATCAATCGCTATTACTTCACTATTTAAATAGTGTTTTTTTAAGCTTAAGGCAATACATCCACTTCCTGTACAAACATCTATTATCTTAAGATCTTTGTCTTTTGGAAATAATTTAGTTGCCTCATATACTACTTCTTCGGTTTCAAATCTTGGAATTAACACATTAGAATTCACAAATACTTTTAACCCAAAAAAATAAGTATAACCAATTATATATTGAACAGGAATATTATTAATAGCATATTTATTAATTGCTTCTCCAATTTTAATTAATAAATCTTCATCAATTACTTCATTATATTTTAAATATAAATTACTCTTACTCATCCCCGTAATTTCCGTAATTAAATACAAGAATGCTTCAAACTCTTTATCTTTATAGTTTTTGCATTTATTTATTAATTCTAAATATGTCATTTAATATATTTCACCTTATCAGCTTTTAAATTTGTATAAATTTCATATGTTGAAGTATTTAAGTATTTTGCAGCAAGACTAGCACGATTATTTTCAGAAATCAACTCAAATTCGGTATCAACATCAACTTCATCATCAACCTTAACAAATATATGATTCATGCATATTCTTCCTATTACTTGATAATAATTTCCTTTAGCATAAATACTAAAGCCACTTAAACCAAGTCTAAAACCATTACCATATCCAATAGGGAGTACAGCTATTTTAATATCCTGATTAGCTATATATTCTCTTTCATAACCAATACTTTCACCCTTTTTAACAACTCTAATAGACAGAGGTTTAGTTTTTAAAGACATTACTTGGTTAATATCATACATAGCAAATCCACATCTTACATAGTTACCATAATTAACATTTTCATATGTACTTGATGCACAGCAATGAACCATTTTAAAAGTTCGCATTTCCGCAAATTTCTTAAACTTTTCTAATTGTTCAAAAACAGTATTCGGGCTAGCAAAGTGAGTAAAAATACCTTCAACTTCAATTCTTGGATTATTGTCAATTACTTTTAATAATTCTTTAAATTCATCAAAATCTTTTATTCCTGATCTATTTAACATTGTATCAATATGAATTTGTATTTTAAAATTACCACTAATAGTATTTAAAATATTTAAACAGTCATCTAAACTATTAATAGACATAACTAAGTTTTTATATTCTTCTAAGTAATGATAATCATTTGGATTTAAAGAATTAAATATAATAATTGGAACTGTTATACCATTATCAATTAGTTTTCTTGCTTCGTTAATATCATTAACTAATAGATAATTAACTCCAATTTCTACTAAGTATTTACCAACCTCAACGATGCCACATCCATAAGCATTGTTTTTTACAACGCCAATCAGGTCACGTCCGTGACTTCTAATAGTATCAACATTCTTTTTAAGGTTGAGTAAATTAATTTCTAACATATTATTCTGTTTCTCCTGACAATGCACGTCTTTGATCTTCACTAATTAAAGCATCAATCACTGGGTCTAATTTACCCTCCATAACACGGTCTAATTGTTGGATAGTAAATCCAATTCTGTGATCGGTTACACGGTTTTGAGGATAATTGTAAGTTCTAATCTTTTCACTACGATCACCTCTACCAATTTTTGATAATCTTTCTTGTCCTTCTTTTTCTAATCTTTCTTGATTGATCTTATCAAATAATCTAGCCTGTAATACTTTTAAGGCATTAGCTTTATTTTCATGTTGACTCTTACCATCTTGACATTGTACAACAATTCCTGTTGGCATATGTGTTACACGAACTGCTGATTTGGTTGTATTAACACTTTGTCCCCCTGGACCTGATGAACAAAATATATCAACACGAACATCAGCTAAATCTAAACTTACATCAATTTCATCAGCTTCTGGCATTACTAATACTGTTGCTGTTGATGTTTGAATTCTACCATTAGATTCAGTAACTGGAATTCTTTGTACACGGTGTGATCCTGATTCATACTTTAAGAATGAGTAAACAGATTCACCTGAAATCATAAATTCAATTGAAGAAAAACCTCCAAGGCCAGTTTCAACAGCCTCAGTTACTTCAATTTTCCATCCCTTACTTTCTGCATATCTTGAATACATTCTATATAAGTCTGCTGCAAAAATATTTGCTTCATCCCCACCAGCAGCTCCTCTAATTTCAACAATTACGTTCTTCTCATCGTTTTCATCTTTTGGAAGTAGTAAAATTTTTATATCATTTTCTAATTTATCTCTTAACGTAATAGCTTCTTCTAGTTCTGTTTCTGCTAACATCGCAATTTCTTCATCTTTATCTTTAACTAATTCTTTTAGTTCTTTGATGCTTTCAACTGTTTCTTTGTATTTTTTATATACCGTAACAGTTTTTTCTAATGAACGTAGTTCTTTCATTAGGCTTGTGTATTTTTTTATATCATTGATAACTTCCGGTTGATTTAACATTTCATTTATGGCGTTATATCTTTCAGCAATTATCTCTAGTCTATCAAACAAATTAATCCTCCTTTTGATTATCCTTTTCGATTGGAATAAACATACTTTGGGCTCCCTTAAACATTAAGAATACACTGTCAGTAGCCCCTTGACGGTTCTTCGCAATTATTAATTCAGTCTTATGGTTTTTAGCTTTTTTAGTTGGTTCTCCCTCTTGAGGAACTTGATCACGGTGTAAGAACATTACAATGTCGGCGTCCTGTTCAATACTTCCTGATTCACGTAAATGTGATAACATTGGTCTTTTATCTCCAGTTGTTTCAACACTACGTGATAATTGTGATAATGCAAGAATTGGTACTTCAAGTTCACGAGCCATAGTTTTAAGACCCCTTGAAATTTTACCTACTTCTTCAACACGATTTCCACGTTCATTTCCAACTGTAATTAATTGTAAATAGTCAATTATGATTAAATCTAATTTACCTTCACGTTTTAGTTTTAAACATTTTGCTTTAATATCAGATAAGTTATTATTACTTGTTTCATCAAGATATAAATTGAATTTATCAACTGTAGCCTTAGCAGCAAGTAGAGTTGTATATTCATTATTATTAAGATTTCCACTTCTAATTTTACTAAGTGGTAAACCGGAATAACTACTGAATAAACGCATTGCTAATTGGTCAATACCCATTTCTAATGAGAAAAAGGCAACTGAAGCATTATGATTCTTACATGCATTAGCAGCAATATTTAACGCAAATGCTGATTTACCAACGGCAGGACGAGCAGCAAGAATAATTAATTCACCTTTTTGGAATCCAAATGTTAGAGTGTTTAATTCATCAAATCCTGTGTCAAGTCCTAATAATTTACCATCACGATTTTTATTACTTTCAATTATATCTAATACTTCACTAGTAAAACGACCAATTCTTTTAATATCCCCAGTTCTTTTTTGGTTAATAACTCGCATGATATCTGTTTCTGCTTCTTCACCAAGTTCTGAGAATGTTTTATCACCATTTAAAACTTTTTCTTCAATTCTTTTACTTACATTATATAATTCACGTAGTAAGGTTTTTTCTTCTAATACTTCAAGATAACTACTAATATCAACAACGGCCGGTATACTCTCAACAAGTTCAATAATATATTCATATCCACCACTTACTTCATATAAATTTAAACGGCGCATTTCCTCAATTACTTGAAGATGATCAAACTTTTGATTATTACCATATAAATTACATATTGAAGTCATAATATTTCTATTACTTTGATTATAAAAATCATTTGGTGTAATACGATTTAGTACTTCTCCAGCAATACTGGGTTCAATCATTAGACAGCCAAGAATATATTTCTCAGCCTCTAAATTGTATGGCATCGCACCCTTTTCTCTCATAAACTACTCTTTCTCAACAACGTATAGAGTTATTGTTGAAGTGACTTCCTTATGTAATTGAATTGGAATTTTATAAGTTCCTAATGTATCAATATCTTTATCACTTAAAATTTTACGTTTATCAATTGTTAGTTTATGTTGAGATAATAATTCATCAGCAATTTGTTTTGTACTTACTGTACCAAATAATTTACCATTCTTACCAATTTTCATATAAATTGTTATTGGAGATGATTCTAATTTCTTGGCAAGTTCCTTCATTTCTTTTAAATGTTTTTCAGCTTCTGCTTTTTGTAGTAGGATTTGATTTTCCAAATGTTTAATATTATCAGGTGTAGCTTCAATTGCTTGACCACTTCTGATTAAAAAGTTTGCATGTCCGTTTGGAATATCAATAATATCGTTTAATTTACCTTTTCCCTTAACTTCTTTTGTTAGTATTATTTTCATAGATTTATCCCCACTGTTTTCATTTTCTTTTAATACTTTAATTAATTTATCTTTTACAACTTTAAGATCTTCACCTTGGATTTGTGTAGCAGCATTATTAAAATGACCACCACCACCCATTTTCTCCATAATAACTTGAACATTATCTTCATCTAAACTTCTTGCACTTATACCTATTGTATTTTCACTAATTCGACCAATACAATAGGCTGATTTAATATTATTAACTAATACTACTTCATTTGCAATCTTTGCAAGAAAGGCTCTTTGATAAATATCATCATCGCATAAAACAATTCCATAAATGCCATCAACAATTTCAATATTATTTAAAATAGAAATTTTCTTAACATAATCTTGAAATCCTTCACGTAAATACTTTTGAACTTTACTCATATTTGCACCATATGTTTGCAGTTTAGCAAGCACATTAAAGGTTCTACTTGTGGTTCTATATACAAAGTTATTCGTATCAATTAGCACACCCATTAACATCCATGTTGCTTCAATACTAGAAAGTTCAATTTCCTCAAAATAATCAAACATCTCAACAACCAGTTCTACTGATGAAGATGCTGTAGTTTGAGTGTATATATAATCAAAATTATTGATTGCTTGATTATTTCGACGATGGTGGTCAATAATTGCAAGTTTCTTTGCTTTTTTATAAATCTTTTCTTCCATTAAAAGATTTTGATATTGAACATCAACGATTATTAATAATGTATCTAGATCCATCATTTGAATAGCTTTTTTTGGATCAATAAAGTTATCTAAATGATTAATATGTTCTTTTTTAATTGTGTTATAAATATTAACGACTGTTTCATCAACAAGTTTTTCGGAAAAGACAACCTTTGCATCTTTACCTAAATTGTCTGCTATTTTTTTCACAGCTATAGCCGAGGCAAAAGCATCAGCATCCATTCCTATATGTGACATTACAATTACTTTATCATGTTCTAAGATTAAATCTCTTAATTCTTCAGTTTTAATACGGACATTAACTGCATTTCTGGCTTCATAACTTTCAGTTTTGGCACCAAAGTAAATTGTTTCATTATTTATCTTAACAACCGCTTGGTTACCACCACGGTTTAAAGCAAGTTCAAGTAATGAGTTAGCTTCATCCATTAACGCAATTGGTGTTGTATCTAAACAGCATAAACCAATACTTGCTGTAAGACGCAAGTTTTCTTTACTAGTATAGTCTTTTACCTTATCAAGGATTGAAAAATTTTCATTAATCAATTCATTAAGGGTTGCTCTATCTAATATTAATAAATATCTTTCTTCACTATAACCAGTGATCGATATATTATATTTTTCAGCCCACTCACTTAATATCCCAATTAGATTACTTATTTGTAATGATTTTTCTTGAGCATCTAGTGAACTAAAAGCAATTGATAAATTGTCTAAGTTTAAAACCCCTAATGCCATAATCTTGTTTTCATATTTTTCCATTACCTTAACACGATCAGTAATATTAGTTAGGTAGATGATATTATTTTCAACAAGATGTTCACAATGATAAATTTGCCCATATAAAGTAATATTAAAATCAGTTGCTTGACTACTTATCTTTTCAGCAAGATTTCTATCAATATTTTTAAAATTACGATCAACTAATGGACTTAAGAAAATGTCTTTTGAATAATTATTTGCCCAAAGCACATTATATTCACGGTCAAATACAACTATACCTAAAGGCATATCGTTAAAAGATTTCTCACCTGCATTTTTTACTCGATATGAAATTGTATTCCAGAGTTTCATACGATTTTCTAAGAAACTTAGTCTTTTTACACTTCGATATTGGAATATTTGAAGTATTGCAAAGGCAATTGCTATTCCAAACAAAAAGAAAGAAATGTAATCAACAAACACCGGAAAATAAAGTTTAAAACTAATAAAAATAAAGGCAATTGTTAATAAATTAAATAAAAGTATAACAATTTGACTACGTTTAAAATCTTTCATAAATACCACCTAATATAGTTATTATAACACAGAAATTGTAAAAAATAAAATATTATTAAACTATAATCACTAAAAAAACCATAACTTCGGTTATGGTTTTGAAAAATCTATTCTTTTACAAATGGTAATAAAGCCATGTGGCGTGCTCTTTTGATTGCAACCGCTAATTCTCTTTGATAAATAGCTTTTGTACCAGTCACGCGACGTGGTAAAATTTTTCCGCGATCTGAAACGTATTTTCTTAATAATTCATAATCAGCGAAATCAATTTTTTCAACTTTATGTTCTGTAAAATAACAAGTCTTTTTTCTTCTATTACGAAAGCCTGCCATTTTGTTTTCCTCCTATTAAAATGGTAAATCATCATCTGATACAAATGAAGATTCAATATCTTCAAAAATATCTTTTGATTTTTGAGGAGCACTATAATTTGGTGCTGCCTTATAATTTTGATTACTTGGTTGTGTATTATATGGTCTAGCTGTTGGAGCTTGTTGGTATTGACCTTGAGGTTTATTGAAGGCTTGTGGGCCAAATCCTTGAGGAGCATTATACCCTTGATTATAACCTTGGTTATAACCTGCTCGATTATTATTTTGCGCATTTCCATTACCCATAAATGGAGTTTGTTGGAAATCACCATAGCTGTTAACTTCATCCTTCTTAGCTTCTAAGAAATAGAAATTATCAACTACAACTTCAGTAACATAATGTTTAATTCCATTTTGGTCATCGTAGTTTCTAGTTTGAATGCTACCATCAATACCTATTTGTTGGCCTTTACGGACATATTTAGATATAATCTCTGCTGTTTGTCTCCAAGCGATGCAGCTAATAAAATCAGCTTGTCTTTCACCTGTATTTGATTTAAATTGACGATTTACAGCAATTGTAAATTGCACATAATAGATATCGCTACTTGTTTTCTTTAGTTCTGGATCTTTAGTTATTCTTCCAACCAATACTACTTTATTCATTTAATCACCGTACTATTCTCTAACAATGATGTGTCTAATAACATCTTCTCTGATGTTAGTAATACGATCATATTCGCTTACAGCTTCAGGACCTGCAGTTGCAATAAACACAACATAGTATCCTTTTCTGAAATCATTGATTTCATAAGCCATATCTTTAAGACCCCATACGTCTACTGATTCAATAGTTCCTCCGTTATCAGTAAAAATCTTATTAATTTCTTC
>JAEYQM010000016.1 GCA_023410025.1 Bacillota bacterium | reverse complement strand
GAAAAGACAATTTATGATATATCAAAACCCAAACCCCAATTAGTTTATTCAGTTATTGTTCTTATTTTTATTGGGATTGGTTTTCTTATGCCAATTAGATGGAGGAAAAAATGATTAAGATATTTTTCTTGCTAACATCTTTTTTTAATACCATAATTTCTAATTTTATTGTTGATATTAAGGAATTAAATTTTGAAATAGTAAAAATAGAAAATGAAGTAAGCCTAGAAGTACAGGATAGACAATATTTAAAAAGAGGGGACGTAAATTTAATTTCCTTTAGTATTTTAGAAGACATTAGTTTTATTTCCAGAAATGATGAAATTATTTTATCATCTAAATTAGATGGTATAGTAACAATCTATCAACTAGATAAATATGGCGTTGTTAAGAATAAAAAAACTATTCCAAATAAATATGAAGAATTTTTTTTAGAATTTAATAATAATGTAATCTATGCATATGGAGGAATATTTAGTTATGAAGAAGAGTTTTTAAAATATAAAAAAGAATATTTTAGTAAAACCGATTGTTTTATAGCTTCTGTTGATAATGATTTGAACTTATTTAATTTTAATTGCTTTGGTGGGAGTTTAAATGAAGCTTTTAGTAATATTAAATTTTATGATAATTTTATTTTACTAAGTGGATATAAAGAGGATTTAAGTGGTGGTGATTTTGGTAATGGTGGCAAGGAAGTAAGTGGTTTATTTGTAATTCTTAATTACAATTTTAATATAGAAAAATACTTAATCTTTAGCGAATTAATAAATTCAATAAATTATAATAACAATTTTACCATTATTACAAAAAATTATATATATTTGTTTGATATTGATTTAAATCTTAAAAATAGCCAAAAATTCCCTTCAGAATCGATTTTTAGCGCATTTACGACTAATAATGCTATTGTTGTAATAAACGATTCTGAGGTAATAATTTATGACGGTAATACATTAAAAGATATAGATCACTATCAGTATACTAATCCTATTGAAGGGGCTTATAGTAATAATAAGTATATTGTTATTAAGGGAGAAAAGTTATATAAGTTAAATGTTTTTGACTTAAGGGATTTTCTTCCTAACCAAATTCACAATTACTTTATTCCTGGAAGTATTTATACTATTTATGATAAACTGAATTTAGATAAAATTATTTATAAAGACTATTTTGATCCACTTGTAAGTGGGGTTTATGATGTAGAGTATGATTTTAAAGAAGTAAAGCTACCGGGTACATATCATGTTTTAGAAGAAGAAAATGTCAGTAATGATATGATTTATCCTATAGGTTATAGACTATTATTTTCTGGAACAGGATACTTAAATAATAAACTTATAAATAATAATTATTCTCTTAATTATCCTGGAAATTATAAACTAGAACTTATTAGTGTTGATAAAAGTAGTAGAGAAATTAATTTTAGGGTTGATGGTGATCAAATTAATTTTACAGAAAGCTTAAATAAAACATACGATAAAAGTGTATTAATAAATGAATATTTGGAAATTGATTTAGAATTACAAAGTTTAAGTGAAACTAAGATATTAAAAATAATTTCTAACTACGATACTTCATTTTCATACGCAAATAATATATTAAAAATAAAAGTTATTTACGATGAACCAGGTTTAAAACTTTTATATATTGACCATTTAATATACCAAATAGGCGAAGATGAATTTATCTATAATATTAAAAAAACTTATTTAATCAATGTTGTTAATGATGAGTTTATTATTAGTACATTGTTTTCGAATTTAAATAAACCGGTATTTAATATTAAAATTATTGATAATCTAATTCAACTTCGGGGTATAAATATTAGGGTATTATCAAATAAAAGTGAATATAATTATTTCTATCCTTTATGTGATTTTGATATTGAACTAGATAATTTAGAAACAGATATTGTTTATAAAGTATATATTGATATAATTTATACAGTTGATCACAAAAGTCTTTTAAGTTCCAATTTATTTATGTTGGAAGTATCGGGAAAAAGTTCATATGATATAGCAACAATAGATATAACCAGTAAGGGGCAATCAATTGAAGAAGCAAATATTTATTTAAATGAAAAGACATATAAACTATATGAAGCTAATAAACTCATATATGAAGATAGTTATCAAAGTATTATAAAAGGAGTAATAACTTCAATTGGTATTGGATTTATAATTTGTGGAATAATAATAGTAATAAAGAATAAATGGCTAGGTAAATAGCCATTTTTTCATATTAATAAAAGAGTTTAAAATAAATAAGAAATATGGTATAATATAAACGGTGATGTTATGGGATATGTAAATTTATATACACAAACTGAATATTCTTTTTTGAACTCTTCAATTAATCTTAAAAGTTTAGTTGAAAAGACAAAATTGCTTAATCACAAGGCCATAGCAATTTGTGATAATTCAATGCATGGAGTGGTTAAGTTTTATAATGCCTGTTTATCTAATAATATTAAACCAATTATTGGGTTAAGGGTTGAAATTAAAAATCCATCACCCACAGTGTTATTATTATATGCAATTAATAATCTTGGTTATCAAAACCTGCTTATTCTTGCAAGTAAAAAGTCAATAAGTGAAATAGATTATGAGGATTTAGTAAAAAGTAAAAATGGTATTCTCTGCGTTCTAGCAGGAGATGAAAATGATATTGTTCGTAAAATTTCTAACAATCACATTGATAGTGGCAGTGAAACTCTAAATAATTTAAAAGAGATTTATGATAATTTATATATGGGTATTAATTTACAAACAACAAGGATGTTTGAATTGTTACCAAATGTATTATCATTTGCTCATCAAAATAATATTAAACTAGTTGGTATTAATAAGAGTAATTTCTTGAATGAAGATGATTTTGATGCTTATATAACTCTACGCTCCATTGATTTAGGGGTTAGTAATTATTCTCACAATGAAAGAGAGACAAGTAGTTATTATTTAAATAATGAAGAGTTTTATTCTTTATTTCAAAACTATCCTGATTTAATTAGAAATACTTTAGAAATTGCTAATATTTGTAATGTTACTTTAGATTTTTCATCTAAGCATTATCCAAAATATGATAGTAGCGATGCTTATAAAATGTTAGAGAATTTATGTAAGGCAGGTTTAAATAAACGTTTAAAAAATAAATTTGTTGATACAGCTTTATATAAAAAAAGACTCTTATATGAATTAAGTGTTATTCAGAAAATGGGATTTTCTGATTATTTCTTAATTGTTTATGATTATGTGTTATTTGCGAAGAAGAGTAATTTCTTAGTGGGAACGGGTAGGGGGTCTGCTCCTGGATCACTTGTTAGTTACTGCTTAGGGATAACTGATGTTGATCCAATTCAATATGGATTATTATTTGAGCGATTTTTAAATCCTGAAAGAATTAGTATGCCAGATATTGATGTCGACTTTCCTGATGATAAACGTGATGAGGTTATTAAATATATTGCCACTCGCTTTGGGAAACAAAGGGTTGCCCATATTAGTACATATGGAACATTTGGACCAAGACTAGTAATTAGGGATGTTTGTCGGGTTTTAAAAATTGATGATAATATTTTAAATATTATTATTAAAAATATTCCTTCAGTGAATCCTCCTAGTATTAAGTCACTTACTAAAGATAATGAAGAATTAAAACGGATGTATGAGAATAATGAAGTTGTAAGAAAACTATTGGATATTTCAATGAAACTAGAGGGACTTCCTCGCCATGTATCAACCCATGCAGCTGGTATTATAATGGCGGATAGAGAACTTACATCATACACACCTCTACAAAGTGGGATTAATGGTTTATACCAAACGCAATTTGAAGCAAGTGATTTAGAGAGTTTAGGTTTACTTAAAATGGATATTTTAGGTTTAAGAAACTTAACAATAATAGATAATATAATTAAAAAGATTAAAGTTACTGAACCTAATTTTGATTTAAATAAGATTAGTTTTGAAGATAAATTAGTATTTGACTTGATTAGAAGTGGTGATACTGATGGCGTTTTCCAATTAGAATCAAGTGGAATGAGAAATGTATTAAGAAGTTTAAAGGTTGATAGTTTTATTGATATTGTTCATGCTAATGCCTTATTTAGACCAGGTCCAATGGAAATGATTAATACATTTGTTGAGAACAAGTTTAGTAAAAAACAAATTACTTATTTGCATCCTGATTTAGAAGAAATCTTAAAACCTACTTATGGAATAATTGTCTTTCAAGAGCAAATTATGTTAATCGCAACAAAATTTGCTGGATATACTTTAGGTATGGCTGATATTTTACGTAGGGCCGTTTCTAAGAAAAAGGCTGAAGAATTAGAAAGAGAAAGAGTAAGATTTATTGAATATTCTAAGAAAAATGGTTATGATGAGAAATTAAGTAATGAAATATATAATTATATTGAGAAGTTTGCCAATTATGGATTTAATAAGAGTCACTCAGTAAGTTATTCAATCATAGCTTATCAAATGGCTTATTTGAAGGCTTATTATTATCAATATTTCATGGCTGTTGTTATGAGTAATAGTATTGGTAGTAAGAATTTAATCTCTAAGTATATTGATGATTGTAGGAAGAAAAATATAAAAGTAATATCTCCTAGTATAAACTATTCATCAGCTGAATTTGAAATTTATAAGGACAAGATGTTTTATCCTTTAACGGGTATTAATGGTTTAGGAAATATTTTAATTAATCAAATTATTTCTGAAAGAGAAAATGGTAAATTTGAGAGTTATGAAGACTTCATATATCGTAGTTCATCTTTTTTAAATAAAAATGTTATTGCTAATTTAGTTTATTCATGTGCCCTTGATGAATTTGGATTAACTAAAAAAACAATGATTGAAAATTATGAAATGATGTTACAAATGAAATCATATATGAAAGTTATGAATAATAATTTGATTATCAAAAAAAATGATCTTGATGAATATAGTTTTGAAGAGGTAAGTAAACTGGAATTTTTTGCTTTAGGGTTTAATTTAAAATATAATTTATTTATAAATTACATTCCTTTAAAACAAAAAGAAAGAACGACTGATCTAATTAATTTACAAGTTGGAAATAGGGTAAAAGTTTTATTTGCAATTCGTTCTATTAAAGAAATTAAAACTAAAAATGGTAAATTAATGGCATTTTTAGAATTATATGACGATACTTCAAGCATTGAAGCTGTATGTTTTCCTAATCAATATCTAGAATTTAAAACAATACTTTCTAAGGAAAAAGTTCTTATTGGTTTAGGAAAAGTTGACTCTCGAGATGGGAAAATGCAACTAGTTATTGAAAATGTTTACAGCGTGAAGTAATATCTAATATATGGTATAATAAGCGATAAAAGAGGTGTAATATAATGGTAAAAAAGATCGGGGTTCTTACATCTGGTGGAGATGCTCCAGGCATGAATGCAGCAATCCGTGCGATCGTTCGTGCCGGAATCCATAAGGGATATGAAGTATATGGGATATATGACGGATACAAGGGACTTTATGAAGGTAAAATCGAAAGATTATTTAGAAAGTCAGTATCCGAAAAAATAAGTAATGGTGGGACTTTTTTAGGAACAGCCCGCTTAAAAGAATTTGCTGAACAAGAAATTCGTGAAGTTGCAATTGAAAACTTACATGAATATGGAATAGATGCTTTAGTTGTTATTGGTGGAGATGGAACTTATCGTGGGGCTTTAGAACTTCATAAGATGGGTATTAAGACTATTGGTCTACCAGGAACAATTGATAATGATATTGCTGGTACTGATTATACAATTGGTTTTGATACTGCATTAACAACAGTTGTAGAGGCTGTCGATAAATTACGTGATACTTCAAATAGTCATAGACGTTGTTCTATTATTGAAGTTATGGGACGTAATTGTGGGGATATTGCTGTATGGGCTGGGTTAAGTGTTGGAGCTGAGGTTGTAATTACTAAAGAGACTGGCTATAATGAAGAAGAAGTTTTAGAAACAATAAGAAATGCTAGTCGTGTTAAAAGACATGCCATTGTAATAGTTGCTGAAAAGATGCTAGATGTTAATGAACTTGCAAAGACTATTACAACTAATACGCCATTTGAAGCTC
This sequence comes from Bacillota bacterium, assembly GCA_023410025.1. Lineage (GTDB taxonomy): Bacteria > Bacillota_I > Bacilli_A > ML615J-28 > CAG-698 > JAEYQM01. The sequence goes on along the minus strand of JAEYQM010000016.1, from coordinate 7,252 downwards.
GTGCTACAATTCTTGGACATATTCAAAGGGGTGGGACACCAACTCCTCGTGATAGAGTTTTAGCGTCTTTAATGGGAGCTAAGGCAATTGAAGAAATTGATAAAGGTACTAGTGGTTGCTGTATTTGTGATGTTAATGGACAAATAATAGCTGTTCCATTTGAAGAGGCTCTATCACAAAAGAGTGATAAGAGTGTTGAAAAATATAAGGTATTTAAGGAACTTTGGTAAAAATGAAAAAGGTTTATGTAACTACTCCAATTTATTATGCAAGTGGTAATGTCCATATTGGTAATTCATATTCAACAATCGTTGCTGATGTTTTCGCCCGTTTTCATCGCTTAAAAGGTGATGATACATATTATTTAACTGGTATGGATGAACATGGCCAAAAGATTGAAACGAAGGCTAGTGAATTAGGACTAACTCCACAACAATTAGTTGATAAAATTGCTTTAGAAACTAAAGAAGTTTGGGAAAACTTAAAAATTACAAATGATGATTTTATTAGAACTAGTGAAGACCGTCACAAGAAGGTTGTTCAAGAGGTATTTGAGGATTTATTAAAATCTGGTGATATTTACTTATCAACTTATGAAGGTAACTATTGTATGGCTTGTGAATCTTACTTTCCAAAATCACAATTAAAAGATGGTGATTGCTGTCCTGATTGTGGAAGAAAGACAAAGATTATTCAAGAACAATCATATTTCTTAAAGTTAAAGAAATATCAAGATCAATTATTAAAATTTATTGAAAATAATCCAACATTTATTGAACCAGAAACACGAAAAAATGAAGTTGTTTCATTTATTAAACAAGGTCTGGAAGATTTATGTGTAAGTAGAACAAGCTTTGAATGGGGAATTAAAGTGCCTAGTGATCCAAAACATGTTGTTTATGTTTGGATTGATGCTCTAACTAATTACATTTCTGCTTTAGGTTATAAATCTAATGATGATAGTTTATTCCAAAAATATTGGGTAAATGGTGATAAAGTAGTTCATGTTGTTGGTAAAGATATTTTAAGATTCCACGCTATTTACTGGCCAATTATGTTAATGGCATTAAATGTTCCAATTAAATATAAATTATATGTTCATGGATGGTTCTTACGTAAAGATGGTAAGATGAGTAAATCATTTAATAATGTTATCTATCCAATGGATGTAGTAGAAAATTATGGGCTTGATAGTTTACGTTACTTTTTAGTTCGTGAAATGTCTTTAGGCTCTGATGCTATTTTTGAATATAATCGTTTCTTTGAGAGATTTAATTTTGATCTAGCAAATGATTTGGGAAATTTAGTTAGTCGTAGTATTTCTATGATTAATAAATATTTAGCCGGAAATGTAACAAAACCTACAAAGAGTTACTTTACATTTGATGATGAATTAGAAGAAGTTTTAAAAAATACAGTTATAAAATATGATTATTATTTTGAAAACTTCCAATTTCAAAATGGATTAAATGAAGTATGGAATTTAGTTCGTCGTGCGAATAAGTATATTGATGAAACTCTTCCATGGGCACTTGCTAAAGATCCTGAAAAATTGGCTGATTTAAATTCAGTAATGTATCATTTATATGAAGTAATTCGTGTTGTTGCTATTATGGTTACTCCTGTTATGCCTGATGCGGCTAAAGTAATTTTAGATGAATTATTTATTGAAAAAGCAAATTATACAGATTTAGAATATGGAATTTATGAAACTGGAAAGGTAGTTTCTAATCCAGTAATTTTATTTAGAAGATTAGATATAGAAGTTGAGATGAAGAAACATGATAATGAGTAGTAGTCAAACAAGTTTATTCATACCAATAATTATCCTACTAGGTATTTCTTCAGGAATCAGTATTCTTGTATCTTTATTCAAATTTAGAGCACTTCCGACATTCGTGTTAGAAGTAATTGCGGGTATTGTTTTTGGACGTATTCTTACAAAGTATTTTCAATCCCATAATTATACAGAAATTGTTGATTTCTTGTATGTAATTGGTTTTAGTTTTATAATGTTTTTAAGTGGATATGATGTTAATTTAAAAGTATTTAAAGATAAAACAAAATCTACTAAAAATCATTTTAATATTGCAAGAACATGTCTTTTAATTATTGGTTTAATTTATTTGTTATCAATTGCTGTAGCATTTATATTCATCGGAAGTATGGATAAGGTTGTATTAGGTGTAATCCTACTTGCAATTACTTTCTCTTCAACATTCGCTGGTGTAGTTGTTCCTTTAATAAATGTTGAACATTTACATAGTACTCATTGGGGAGAATTTATTATCACATTCAGTTTTCTAAATGAATTTATTTCTGTAGTTTTATTAACATTATTTATGATTGCAAATAATTTTACATTAACAGGACTATGGAGTTATTTATTAATTATTGGTATATTCCTTTTGTTATTCTTTATTTTAAAGATTAGAAGAGGAAGAAGGATTGAAGAAGGTATGGTATTCTTCTCAACAAAAATAATTATTGTTGCTTTAGGGGCTTGTGTGTTCTTAGGTGAAAAGGGTGGAGGAGAATATGTACTAGGAGCATTCCTATTAGGATTCTTTTTAAGATTAGTTCACTTAAATCATCATAAGATGAAGTTTTTAGAGTCAATTGGATATGGTTTCTTTATTCCAGTTTTCTTTGTAATTTTGGGTACTAAAATAGACATAACTCACTTTATTCATCATCCGAGAATGTTTTTAACTTCGTTCTTATTGTTTATTGTCTTTTTGATTGTAAAGTTACCAATGTTACATTTACTTCATTGGTATAAAAAAGCTACAGTGGCAACATCAGTTGCTCTAAGTTCAGTGACATTAGTAGTGGCTGTAGCTGCTGAACATTTAGGATTAAATTATGGGATATTTAGCCATGAGTTTGGTCAAACACTAATTTTTGCTGCTGTATTAACAACAATTCTAGGGCCATTAGTTTATGAAATAAGTTGCTTTACGTCCCTAAGACACCTTCGAACTGAAGAAAAGGAAATAATATATGATGAAGATTTCGAATTATCTTAAAAATAGAAATGTATCAATGGTTCTTTACATGCTTTTAGGAACATTGGTTTATTGTGTTTCAATAGTATTTATTCTAGATTTAGCAGAATTTTATGCCGGTGGTATTACCGGAATATCACAATTAATTACAAAAATATTAGGAAAGTTCGATATTAATGTTTCAAAATCGATCTTTATTGCTTTGTTTAATGCGCCATTGTTTATTATTGGATGGAGAGAAGTTAGTAATAGATTTGCTGTTCTAAGTTTAACATCTGTTATATTACAAGTATTAATCATTTACTTATTTGAACAAATTAGAAATTCAGGTTTTTCACCATTCCAAGCAATTGCTGAAGAAAAATTACTACTTGCCATACTAGGAGGATTGCTTACTGGTGTTGGATGTGGTTTATGTTTAAGGGGCGGATCTAGTAGTGGTGGAATGGATATCATTAGCCAATACGTCAGTTTAAAGAAAAATGTATCATTTGTAAAGTTTTCATTAACTGTTGATTTAATTATCATTTGTACTGGTGGAATTGTTGCAGGTGATATTTCTGTTGCTATTTACACTGTTGTTCGTTTATTGATTCATATGACTGCACTAGATAAAATTCATACAATTTATCGATATATGCGAATATCAATTATCACTAGTGAAAAAGAAAAACTTCAAAATGGATTACTTCAAAACTTCACTCATGGAATTACAATTTATCCAGCAGTTGGTGGATATTCAAACCAGGAAAAATGGAGTTTAGAAGTTGTTGTTTCAAGTTATGAAATTGAAGAATATCGTACATATGCATTAAAAGTCGATCCAAAATGTTTTATAACAGTATCAAAAATTGAATCTGTTTATGGAAACTTTAAAAGAAAGACTATTAGTTAAAATAATATAATTTGACTTGACAAATTAAGGGTTTTAGTGTATTATAATGACGGTACGTTTTATTATCCCACAATAAAGCCCTTCAAATTTTTTCAAATGATCCACACATTTGAAACACAAAATATAGGAGGAAAACCAATGAATAAATCATATATGCCAAATGCGCAAAACGTTGAACGTAAATGGTATGTAATTGATGCAGAAGACGTTGTATTAGGTCGTTTATCTACTGAAGTAGCTACGCTATTACGTGGAAAACATAAACCAACTTATACACCAAACGTTGACGGCGGAGATTATATAATTATTATCAACGCAGAAAAAGTAGCTTTAACTGGAAACAAATTAGAAGGAAAATTATACCAACATCATTCTGGACACAGTGGTGGTTTAAAAACTAGAACTGCTCAAAAGATGTTAGATACTCAACCTCAAAAACTTGTTGAATTAGCAGTTAAAGGTATGTTACCAAAAACAAAGTTAGGTAACGCAATGTACAAAAAACTTTTTGTTTACTGTGGTGCAGAACATCCACACCAAGCACAAAAACCAGAAGTTTATAATTTGAAAGGATAGGTAGGACAAATGGCAAAAGTTCAATATTATGGTACTGGACGTCGTAAAAGTTCAGTTGCAAAAGTATATTTAGTGCCTGGGAAAGGTCAAATCACAATTAACAATCGTGCATTTGCAGATTATATCCCATCAGCAGCTATTAGACTTGACGTTCTTCAACCATTAAATCTTACTGGTACAACTTCAAGTTATGACATTATTGTTAGTGTTAACGGTGGAGGGATCTCTGGTCAAGCTGGAGCTATCCGTCACGGAATTACTCGTGCACTTATGGAATTAAATCCTGAGTTCAGACCAGTATTAAAGAAAGCTGGAATGGTTACTCGTGATCCAAGAGCAAAAGAACGTAAAAAATATGGTCTTAAAAAAGCTCGTCGTGCTCCTCAATTCTCAAAACGTTAATTGGAAAATTGCAGATCCTTTATGGATTTGCTTTTTTTATAATAAAATATAGTTAATTAAGATAATCTTAAGTGAAATTGATATAATATATGTGAAAGATAGGGTGTAATAATATGAAGATTTTAGTAATAGAAGATGATAAACATTTAAACAAAGCCATTTGTGAGATGCTTAAAAGCATTGCTGACACAACACCAATTTATGATGGTGAAGATGGACTACATATTATTGAACAAAATATTTTTGATTTAATCATTCTTGATATTATGTTACCTAAAGTAGATGGCTTTCAGATTTTAAAAAGATTAAGAAGTTTTAGTACTTGCCCAGTTTTAATGTTAACAGCTAAAGATGATATAAATGATAAGGTTCGTGGATTAAAACTTGGTGCTGATGACTATATGACAAAACCATTTTATCGTGATGAGTTAATTGCTAGGGTTGAGGCATTACTTAGAAGATATAATAATAATTTTAAAGGTTTACAAGTAGTATTTAAAGATATGAAATTTGATGTGGTTCAAAAGAAGGTAACAATTAATGATGAAATGTTAGATGTTTTTGGTAAAACATATGATATTTTAGAATATTTAGTTCGTAATAAAGAAATCATCATTCCTAAGGAACAATTATTTAACCGTGTTTGGGGATTTGATTCTGAAACGGTTTGGAGTGTTGTAGAGGTATATGTAAGTAATTTACGTAAAGTACTTAAGAAATATGACTATCATGTGTATTTAAAAACTTTAAGAAATGTAGGTTATATGTGGAGTGAAAAAGAATAAATATATTGCCAATTCAGTTAGAAAACAAAAACTAGATTTCATTGCCTATAATTTATTATCATATATATTAGTTTTTGTCATTTTAGGAATAATCACTGTTTCTGCAGTTGATAATTATTTTTATAAGGGTGCAAAAGAAGAAATTAGACAAGAAGTAATTAAATTAGAATTGACTGATTTCGCCTTTAAGGATAAAACAAATACTTCTGGTTATCGTAAGATGGTTTTGTATTATGATAGTAAAGGTAGAATGTTAAGTGGGGACGCTTTATCTTATATACCTAGAAAAATTAATGTAAGATATACTGATGTAATCAGACCAGAAACATTTGAAGTAACAGGTTTAACAGTTGAACAACATCACTACTTAACTTTACTTATCCAAACTAACGATCCAGAATATCCATTTGCAAAGATTTTTGTGAATATTGATGGTGAATATAGTGCAAGAAATACAGTTATTACTGTTTATTTGATTTGTGTATCATCATTTTTTGTTCTTTCAATAATTGCAAGTTATATGTTAAGTTCAAAAACAATTAAACCAATTATGGAAAGCTTAGAAAAGCAATTAAACTTTGTAAGTGATGCGTCTCATGAATTAAGAACACCACTGGCCATTGTTCAAAGTAAAATTGAAAATATCTTAACTGATTCAGATAAAACAGTTTATGATGTTAGTGAAGATTTAGCAATATCTCTTAAAGAATTAAGTAGGCTTGCTAAACTTACTAATGATTTATTATTACTTGCTAGAAATGATAAAGATAATTTAGTTCTAGAATTAGATGTAATGAATATTAATGATATTATTAAGGATGCAATTGAACCATTTAGTGAACTTGCTATCCTTCAAGATAAGAAATTTACTTATAATGGTATTGATGTAAATACTAGGGTTGATAGAAATAAAATTTATCAAATGATGATTATTTTATTAGATAATGCTCTAAGTTATACAAATCCTAATGATGAGATTGAAGTTGTTTTATCGACAAATAATAATGAAGTAATTATAGAAGTAAAAGATACAGGTATTGGCATTAGTGATTACTCTATGTCTAGAGTATTTGAAAGATTTTATCGTGAAGATAAAGCTAGAAATCGTGACACTGGTGGAAATGGATTAGGTTTATCGATTGCAAAGGCAATTGTTGTCCAACATCGTGGTAAAATAAATGTTGAACATAATAGTCCAAAAGGGACAGTATTTACTGTAACTATTCCTAAAATAAAATAAAAGATAAAATTAATTATAGTAATCATAACTATAGTTAATTTTATCTTTTTTTATATATTATTCATTAATGTAGATAAACTATCAAAATAATTTATTTTTTCATTTATTAATAAATTTGTAATTATATTATTGAATCCAGAGTGTTTGATTATTCTAAATGTTGCACTTAAAATATCTACTAGGTCATCAAATGAAGATATTTTATCTATATAAGCTACAGATATATAGTCCATAAATAAATATGTTCCACAAATTGATTGATATTCAACTAATAAATCAAATTGATCATTTGATAAAGGATAATGATGAAAGTATAATTGATTTACCAATAGTTTTTCAAATAGTA
>JAEYQM010000068.1 GCA_023410025.1 Bacillota bacterium | reverse complement strand
TATTAAAGATTCTAGTGGTAAAAACTACTTAGAATTTATTGATGATAGTACACAGTTTAGAGGTAAGATTACCTTACCTTATAGTATCTCATCATTAATCTACAACATTGAAACAGATGATAAAAATGCAACTATTGTCTGGGAAAATGGTAATTTAGGTGCAAACTCATTTGTTCCTGGGGCTACTGTAACTGTATACTTCTATGCTGTTGCTCAAGATGGTACGAGAGGAACTAAATATAGTTTTGAAGTAACTAGACAAATAGCAAGTAGTATCCAAAGTTTAGGTAGTTTAAGTGTTAAGGATATTAATAACAATGAATATATAACTAATTTCTCAAGTGAGAATCGAACTTATAGTATTCGTGTTAATAATATTATTGATAAAGTAACAATTAACGCAACAATTTTTGAAAATAGTAATGCTAAGATTGTTAGCGGATTAGGAGAGTATACCCTAACATCAGGAGAAACAAAGGAAATTAAGATATTTGTTCTTGCAGAAGATGGAAGTATGGATAAACCATATACGATCACAATTAAGAGAGCAAATAACAATTCTTCAATTTCTAAAGTTAAAATTGATGGTGTAGAAATTGATATTACTGAATTTAAATTAAATACTGATAGTGGTAAAAATGTTTATGTATATCAACATAAAAATGTTTTATATTCAAAAGAATTTATAAAAATTGAAGTAACAGCTGAAGATTTACTAGCTACAGTGTATGGTGACGGAATTAAAACATTAAATGTTAAAAACAATAGTTTCACATTTACAGTTCTTGCTCAAGATAAAGTAACTAGATCAGAAGAATACCGAATTGATATATATCGTGAGGAAGCTAGTAGTGATTCTAAACTTAAAAACTTAGAATTACTAGTTAATGGAGAAAATGTATTAAGTGGTACAAATAAATTCTCATCAACTAAGTATTTGTATGAAATTATGTTAACACGTGATAAATTTGAAGGCATCATTAACACTACTAAAAACCATGATGGTCAAATTATTGCTGGTGATATCGGTGTAGTATCATTTGCTTTAGGAAGTGTAACTGAATATCGTATTGTTGTTACATCTGAGGATAAATTATATACAGAAACCTATATCATTAAAGTAACTGTAAAAAATAGTAATTCTAACATTAACAATATTGAAGTAAAAGATGCTGATAACAATAGTATCTTATTATCGCAAGCATTTGATAGATTGGTTACTTCATATTCATTAGGATCTTTAGATTGTAATAAATCTAGTATCAAAATTATTGCTAGTTTAGAAGATCAGTTTGCTAAAATTGTAATTCTAAAAGATGGTGTAAAAGTTGATACTGATATATGTGATTTAATAATCGGTCAAAATAAAATTACTGTTTATGGTGTGGCTGAAGATGGTACAATTGGTACAAAATATGATTTAGTTGTTGAAAGAGAAGAATATAATAATAATACTGATATTGCCAGTATTGTAATTAGAGAAACAAATGCTACTGGAAATATTTTAGATGGTGGAAATATTACTGTTGTTAATGGACAAAACCAATATACGATTTACATTGGTTCATCAACTCCGCTTACAAGCGTACATGTTAGTGCTCTAACAGTGGAAGAAACTACGGTAATTTCATCAGGATTAGGTATTAATCAATTAAATGCTACCGGAGCAACAACAATTAAACTAATTAGTAAAGCTCAATCAAATGACACAGCTGAATATATCATTACTATTGTTAAGGGTGGTAAGGGTGATGTTGAAGGTGAGATAGGAATTAGTAAGGTAGAATTATTTGATGAAAAAATGAATAATTACTTTACAAACTTCAATAAAGACATTATCGTTCAATCACCAATTACAGTTCCTTATGGAGTAAGTAATGTTTTACTTGTTATTACTTCATATCCAGGTTCAGATGTATTTGGTAATGGGACTTATGAATTAATTGCTGGTGTACCTACTGTTATTACATTTGGTGTAACAAGTAGTGATAAAACTCTTACTTATAAAGTTGAAGTAATAAGAAGTAATCCTACTCAAACTAATCAACTTAATGAATTATTTGTTGAAGCAAATTTACCTGATAATCAAAAGGTTAAATTTACTCTTGACCCAACAAAAGATTTAAATCAAGTAAATATTAGTAAAAATACGGAAAGTATTACAATAGATGGAGTAAAACCAACAAATGCTAGTGTAAATGGATTTGGGCAATTTACAATTACAAAAGATGTCGAATTCTTTAGAATTGTGGTAAGTTCATTATACGGACCTGATAAAGAATATATTATTCAAGTAACTAGAAAAGATAATAATACTGAATTTGCATCAATTATAATTGATGGTGTAGAAAAATTAGGTAACTTTGTTAATGGTGTACTAGATTTAGGAAGTATTCCATTCAAACAAAAATCACTTGAAATTAGTGCAACAGCATTAAGTGAAACATCAAAAGTTAATGGTGATGAAAAGACAATAACAATTGAATATGCTCTAAATAAAGTAGGAGTATATGAATATAGTTTATATGTACTTGCTGAAGATGGAACAGTTGGTACTAGACATACAATTAGGCTTAATAGACAAGCTGCTGATAATAATGCTAATTTAAATATACTTACTGTTAAGGATAATAAGACTAATACTAATTTATTACTGCTTCCAGAATTTACACCTACAACAACAAAATACAGTATTGATCTAACAAATTACCGTGATGTCACTGAAATTAAAATTGAAGCTATAGCACAAGTAATAGCATCTACTGTTAAAGGTTTAGGAACATATGTATTAAAAACTGAAACTGGACAAACTTCTCAAGTGTATACAGTTGATGTTACAGCTGAAGATGGAGTTACTAAAAAGGTATACGAAATCCTAATTGTACGTGAAGTTAATCCTGATGATGACAATACAATTAATGATATTTCATTAATTGGTAGTGATTCAATTAATTACTTAGGAAATGATGAAAATTCAAAAACAATATTTGAATTATCAAAATATCAATACACAATTCATGTTCCATATAGTGTAAAAAATATAACACTATATATAAGTAATGATAATGGTGCTACACCATATGGAATCGGTCGCCATAATTTATTAAATAAAACAACAACAATTGAATTCTATATGGTTTCAAAAAGTAAAATTCAATCACAAAAATATACATTAACAATAATTCAAGATGATCCAAGTACAAATAACAATCTAGATATTATTAAAATTGATGGAAAACCAGTTAGTAACTTTGATCCAAATACATTAGAATATACAGTTAATGTTATATCAGAAAAAACAAGTAAAATTACAATTGATGCAATTAAGACTGATGTAAATGCAAGCATATCTGGAGATATTGGCGAAATTAATCTTCCTAATGGAAAGACACAATGGAAGATAAATGTTAAGGCTGAAGATGGAAGTTATAAAACTTACACAATCAATGTTAACCGTTTAAGTGGAAACAATAATATTCTTGATATTAGTGTTGATGGTTGGGATTTAACGCCATTATTTGATAAAGATAAAACTATTTATCGATTAAATGTTCCATATGCAACAACTTCTATTACTCTAAGGTCAGTACCTGAAGTATCAAGTGCTTTAGTAAGTAATACAGGATTAAAACAATTATCTGTTGGTAGTAATTATATCTCTGTTCAAGCAACAGCTGAAAATGGAGATAAAGGAACAATTTACTATGTTGAAATTGTAAGAAGTGCACCAAGTAATGATAGTTCACTTAAAACTTTAGAAATATATGAATATGATGGTGGCCCTTTAATTGAATACTCACCAGTATTTACACAAACAACTTTATCATATATTATTAATTTACCAGCTGATGAAAATTTAAATTCAGTATTTATTAAAGCTGAAGCCAATAGCAGTGTTGCCCGTGGTGTAAGTGGAACTGGATTTAAATGGTTAAAGGCAGATGTAGATGGTAAATATCATAACATTCTAGAAATTATTGTACTTGCTGAAGATGGTGTTACAACAACAACATATACGATAAGTATTTACCATGATGTAAACCTTAGTAAAGATATTACAATTGGTGAATTATCACTAATTGGTAGCAATGGAATTAATTATTTAGGTACAGGTAATGATGCATTAGGATTATTTAATAGTAACACTTATATCTATACAATAAGAGTTCCATTCACTTTGGCTTCAATTACATTAGATGTAAAAACATTATCAGCATCAGTTTATGGTGGTGGAACAATGAGTTTTGGTGATCTTACTCAACTTACTTTTAAAATGAATCTGGTTTCTCAAGATAAAGAAGTTCAGTCACCTGATTATTACATCACTATTATTAAAGAAGAAGCACAAACAAATAATAAACTTAAGTCATTATTAATTAATGAAGAAGATTTATTAAACTTTGATCCAAATATCACTCAATATGAGCTTACTTTATCTGTACAAAGATATCGAAACATTTTAATTTCGGCTTTAGCTGAAGATAAAAAAGCAACTGTTTCTGGAGATCTATTACCAGTAGAATTAAGAGAAGGTAAACAAACATTTACAATTTTATGTAAAGCAGAAAACGGAGCAATTAAAACATATACAGTTATTATTAATTATGTGCAAAGTAATGCTTTATTAAAAGAACTTCAAATCTTTACATCAAACAAAGATAAGTATGATCAAGATAATGCGGTATTGTTTAAAGGCTTATTATTTGACCCTGAATCATTTGAATACACATTAAAAGTTGAAAAAGATGTTAAGTTTATCAATATTAGTGGTTCAGCTCAAGATATAGCAAATGCCCTAGTATTAGGATTTGGTACATACTCTGTAGATAACGAAGGAGTAAAAGTATTAATTTATGTTCAATCTGCTGATGGTAAAAATATAGAAAAATATACAATTAATATAATCAAAGAAGATATTCCATGTAATAACTCAAAACTTAAAAACTTAGTAATTAATAATGGACAATATAAACTTACATTTGATCCTAATATTTCTCATTATTCTATTAATGTTAAAAATGGGGTAAATAAATTAGATGTTGAAGCTCTAGTTCAAGATGAAACAGCTAATGTTGAAATCATTGGAGCAGATAAAATTGAGAATGGTAAGAATGTTGTCTTGATTAAAGTAGTTGCTGAAGATGGTTCTTCAACATTCTATCAATTACAAGTTACAAAAGATCAAGCACCAGATTACTTCTTATTAGTAATGGTTATTACAACCTTCTTATTATGGTTATTAACTGTAATTTATTTCTTTATTTTCTCAAGAAAAATTAAAAATGGTAAACATCGACCAATAGTAATTTAATAAATCCTTATTAGTAGGACAAGTTATCTTGTCCTACTATAAAGGATTATATGGAGGAAAAAATGATTTTAATTTCATTAATGTTAAATGTTGTAATAGCAATAATTATGTTGGTTGTGTTTTCTATTCTTATGGTTGTTTTCTTTTTTGGAATAAAAAAAGAAAAGAAAAGATATTCAAAAGCAAAAGCACTATCAATAAATGATATTGTTAGAATTGAAAAATTAAATAAATTTATTAAATATAATATTAAAAGAAAAGATAGTGAAATTGGTTTTTCTTTATTAATGATCAGTATTGATCAATTTGATCAAATTGGAAAATACATAAATCAACAATCTCTATCAACATTTTTAAAAAAAGTTGCAAGTAATATTCGTATGAATCTTCCTAAGGGTGCTAAAATGGCACAAACAAAGGAAAGAGAAATCTTCTTAGTTTATTTACCTCAAAAATATAATGAAGAAGAATTTATTAATATTGCCAAGAGATTTAAAAATTCAGCTGAACGTAAAGTACTAATAAGGGAAACCCTAGAAATTCAAAAAACTGTAAGTGTTGCTTTAATTACATTTCCTGATTATGGAAATAGTCTTGAAAATTTAATCAATCACTTAAAGACAACTATTTACTACATCAAAAGACATAATGGCAATACAATTGCAATGTATAATTCTGATTTAAAACAATCATATCCAGAAAGATATGACATCTTAAAAAATGCAATTAAAAACAATGATATTAAAACATATTATTATCCAATTTATGATCTAATTAACAAAGATATTTATGGTACAGAAATTATTGTAAATTGGGAAAAAAATCAAAATGAAATTCAAACATTTAGAGATTTATTATTTTATTCAGAAATATCAAATGATGAGTATTGGTTAGGAATTTGGTTCTTTGAACAAATGCTAGAAGATCATGCTAGCGTATTTAGACTTATGGTAAATAAAGAATATTATTCAATAATACCTGCAAGCATTAGACAATTTGAAGAAGATAGTATCGTATCATTATTTGAAAAAATTACACAAAAATATGTGATAGACCCAAGAAGAATAATTATTCAAATAATTAATCCAATTGAAGTAAATTCATCAGTTAAATTAATGAAAAACATCTTAGAATTACAAAATTTAGGTTTTAAATTTTGTGTTGAAATAAATAAAATTGATGATCGCATTATGATGATACTAAATGAATATCAAGTAAGTGCAGTTAAAATAAATAAAGACTTACTTAGTCCTAATGTTAAGGGTGTTGAAGATTTATTAAAATATCTAAAGAAAAATAATATTAGTATTATTGCTACCAATGTTGAAAAACCTGATGAAATTAATAAAAGATTTATTGATGAAATCTCTTTTGCTCAAGGAATATTTGATGGTTTTCCATGTACTAAAGATGAATTACTAACAGAAGTAACTAAACACAGACGTTCACTGTAGAAAGATAAAAGAAGGGTGTACTATAATGGAACATTTCGCAAAATGGTTTATAGACTTTTTCCAGAAACTACTTAAAGATATTGGTGAAGCATTTACTAGTATCTTTAGAGCAATATATCAATTATTTTATCCTAATATTAAAACTTATATTTATGACTTTAAGTCAGCATCAGCGACATTTACAAGACTTGATTGGATTTTGGCTGTATTTGCGATTGGGGTTACTGTTTTAGTATTTATTGGATTTTTAATTCTTTTTCTCTTATTTTTAAGAAGATATATCCGATTCACTAAAGACGAAAGATCAAAAGATGATTTATTCTATGAAATAGCAAATTTAAATACCCAAATTACAATGCTTCAAGATGAGAAAAACACATCATTAGCTCTTTCTGGAGAAAGAGATCCAATAATAACTCATTCCAATGTTCCTAAGGCACATACACCAGCAAAATTTGAGAAAAATAGATTTGTTAAGTTAATAAGAGTTGATGAAAAATATCGTTTCTCAATCCAACAAACTAAAATGGATGAAGCTAGTAAATTAACTCTACCAGAACTTGTTGATAACTTTATTCGCTTCTCAGCAACTAACCTTAGACTATTCTATAATAAGAAAACAATTGCTACATTCTTTGCTGGTATGGCGTCTTCAAAAATATTAATTCTTGAAGGTATATCAGGAACTGGTAAAACATCTTTACCATATGCAATGGGTAAGTTTTTTAATCATGATGCATCAATCATATCCGTTCAACCTTCATGGAGAAATAGAGCGGAAATGCTAGGTTACTTAAATGAGTTTACTAAAAAATTTAACGAAACAGATTTTTTAAAAGTCTTATATGAAGCAACTTATCGAACAGATGTTAATTTAATTGTTCTAGATGAAATGAACTTAGCGAGAATTGAATACTATTTTGCTGACTTTTTATCAATGCTTGAAATGCCAGACCCTAATGAATGGTTAATTGATTTAGTACCTGATCAAATACCAGGTGACCCAATTCACTTAGAAGAAGGAAAACTTCTTGTATCTCAAAATATTTGGTTTATTGGTACAGCCAATAGGGATGACTCAACATTCACGATTACTGATAAAGTTTATGACCGTGCTGCCTCTATCGAAATGAATAGAAAAGCAGAAGATGTTGCATATGAACCAGCTGATTCAATCAATATGAGTTTTGATTATTTAAATAAATTATTTGAAACAGCGCAAAGACAATATGAAATATCTAAAGAACTTTTAGATAGTCTTGCAAAATTAGATTTATTCATTACCGAAAAATTTCAAATTGCCTTTGGTAACCGTGTAATGAAACAAATTAAATTATTTATCCCAGTATATGTAGCTTGTGGCGGAACACAAGTTGAGGGACTAGATTACCTTGTATCTAGAAAAGTAATTAGAAAATTTGAAACATTAAACTTACCATTCATGCAAACGGAATTAGAAGAATTAAGAATTATTATTGATAAATTATTTGGTAAAAATAACTTTCAAGAATGTAGAAGAATGCTTGATACATTTAGTAAAATGAATTAGGTATTAAACTATGAAGAAAAAATATGATGCTCAGAATTTCTATGATAATGTAATTGAATCAATTGAGGCTGGAGAATTAGAAAATGATTTTCCTAGTGCCTTTTATGAATCATATTATCGTGGGAAAAGAACTATATCACAAAAACAAGAAATTGAATCAAAAAAATTTGATATTAAATGGATTGAAACAATTGAATCTTATTTATCAAGTATTGAAATGATAGCCAGATCAGTTAAATCTAATCTTAAATATGAGAGTGAAGTAGTTCCTGTTGAACTTGCTAGAAATATAAGCAGTGAATCAGTAACCTACCTTACATCACATACTGAAGATATTAAGGAAATCAATGAAGATGGAGTAATCCCACAAAGAATTCTTACAACTGTATCTGAAGTTGATTACGGAATTTATGAAAATAGATTTATTATGACTTTAATAATTAGGTTAAAAGATTTTGTAACTGAAAGACTTAAAATATTAAAGCAAAATCTAAATGCTGCAAAAAGAACATCATTTAATTTTGAAAATAACTTTATTTATGAAGAAAATGATTTTAAAATATCTGTAAATATCAATCAAGAAGAATCAATTGACCAAAGAAAAATAAGTGAATATAATAAAAGTGTTTATGAAAGAGCTGAAAGACTATCAAAGTTAATTAATAGATTATATAGAAGTTCTTTTATGGAGTTAATGAAGGGTTATAATAAAGTAACTCCTCCTATTATGAAAACACAAGTTATTCTAAAAAACCCACACTTTAGAAATGCTTATTTATTATGGTTATATTTAGATAAATCAGTTATCTTAGAATTTGAAACTGAAAATGAAATTAAAAATAAAAGAATTACTTCTTTGTATGATAAAAGAATTAATCAATCAATGCTCCTTCTTTTCTCAACAATCCTTCTAAATGATGGCGACGAAAATGATGGAAGCGAATTAAATGACAGACCAAATTATAAGAAAACAAAACCTAATGTTAATGATAAAGGTTTAATAATTGAATCAATTGATGATGGTATTGAAGTAGAAGATATTGGATTAAATGAATGGTTCTTAAATAAAGCTAAACAAATTTTTAAGAAACAATTAGATGAAAAAATGAATAGTGAGGATAGTTATAAAGTTTCACTAAAGAAAGCTATAACTGAGTCATTGTCAATTACTAATGGACTTTATGCATCATTTTTTGAAATAGATACTGATGATGATATTTTTAGAAGATTAATCAAAAGTGAAGATCCAATGGTTGCCTTAAAAGATGCACGAGACAAGCATGAGGTAGCTAGAGTAATTCGTGAAGTTAAAGAAAAAGATTATCTTGAAGCAATTGAATTAGAAAAAAAATGGTATGAAGAATTAGGAATAAGACAAAACAACCTCATTAAATCGGAAGAATATAATCAAGATGAAGAATTAAAGAAATTTATTGAAACTGAAAAGGCTAGGTTTAATGAACAATTCAAAGCTTTATCAAATGCTCATGCAGCTGAAAAAACTAATATTGTTCGTAAAAATAAAAAAGATTTATCAGAATTAGATAAACAACTAAAACTACAGCTTAAAGAAGAACAAGCTAGATTAAAAGAACTTCAAAAGAAGAATCTTTCTGAAAGCAAAGCAAGAATTAAGGAATTAGAAGCAAAACGTAAAGAAAAAGAATTATCATTACAAAAATTAAGAAAAGCTCAACTTGCTGAAAAGATTAAACAGGATAAAGAAACTTTACGTAAAAAACATAAGGAAATGATTAACGAACTTCGTAAGAAAGCTGAAGAAGTAAAACAAAGTGATATTATTAAAAAACTTGAGATTGAAGTTAATCGTTTAGAAGATGCAGAAGCTAAAATTATTGCTTACTTGAAATCACAAAGTCAAGAGTTAGACAGAACAATTTTTTCATCTAAAAATGAAAAGATTATTAAAACTAAAAAACAAATTGACTCAATTAGGGAAAATCAAAAGACTTTTAGTGACTTAGAAAATGCCTTAAAGGAAATTAAGGATTCAATAGAAGAAGTAAAATTAGTTGGAAATGATTTAACTAAAGATAAGGATATTGTATAAAACTCAAATTTTAAATTTGAGTTTTTTTTAATACTTTTAAAAAAAATGTAAATATTAGTAATATATTATCATATTAGAAATGGAGCATTATGAAAAAAATACTTATATTTATATTTTTAATTACAAGTTTATTTAGTTTTGCATCATGTAAGAAAGAAAAAGAAAATAAAGAGTTTAATAAATATTTAGATGAACTATTTTATGAATTTTTAGGAAATGATCCAATTAGCATAAATTCTGTAATTGTAAACACAAAAAATTATAATATTGAAGAGTATGATGTAACTGCTTATTCATTTAATGAACAAGACGAAAAAGAATATTATAATAATTTAAAAAGCATTAAAGATAAATTAAGTGAATTTAAAAAGTTAACAAAAAAACAGGAGTTATGTAGAAAAATTTTAATTGATTATTTAAATCGCAATTTAGCTTTTGAAGATCTTTTTTATTATCAAAGTAATTTTGGTAGTTATCTAGGATATCAGGCGCAACTACCAATAATATTAGCAGAATATCGTTTTGATGATTTATATGATATTGAATCATACTTTAATTATTTAAAAACGACAAAAACAACATTTACAAATATGATTAATTATGAAAGAGAAAAGATTAACAAAAATTTAGGAATGAATAAAATAATAATAAATGGCGTGATTGATCAAATTAATAATTTCTTAAGCTTAGAAGGATCTTATTTAATAGCCAACTTTGAGAAAAAAATAAATGAACTAAAATTTTTAAATGAAACACAAAAAAAATCATTGATTATAGAACACAATGATATAATTGAAAATGAATTTTTAGATGCATATTCATATTTGAAGTCCCAATTAAAAACATTAAATGCATCAATCGAAGGAACGGGAATAGGAAACTTACCTGATGGGAAAAAATATTATCAAGCTTTATTTAATCAAGCTACTGGAACTGATTACACAATAGAAGAAGCTAAGCAATATTTAGAAGGAAAAATAAGTGAATTAATTAAAAGTTATAATATATTTTATAGCCAAAAACATGAAGTAAATTTAATGAGTCAAAGCAATTATAATGATTTAATGACTTTCTTTTTAGATAAATCAAAAACAAATTTTCCAGATCTCCCATATGATTTAAATTATGAAATAAAAACAATTGATAAATCTTTAGAAAATAACTCTTCCCCAGCAATGTACTTTATTTCCCCAATTGATAAAAATATAAAAGAAATAATTTATGTAAATAACCGCTACTTTCAAGATGACAAGAATTATGTTTATAAAACAATGGCTCATGAAGGAATTCCAGGTCATATGTATCAAAATGTCTATCTAAAAAATTTAGATATTCCAAATGTAAGAAAAATAATACATTACAGTGGTTACTCAGAAGGTTGGGCAACATATGTTGAAAACTATGTAATTAGTTATGTGGATAATACAGCATTAAAAGCATTTGAATTTTATGATACTTTAAGTTATTTATATTTGGGTATTCTAGATATTGGAATAAACTATGAGGGATGGAGCATTGAAGAAGCGAGTAAATATTTAATTGACTTATATCAAATTTCAAATAAAGAAGCTGAAAATTTATATTATCAATTAATAGAAGTACCAACAAACTATCTAGAATACTTCTTTAGTTACTATCAAGTTCAGGATTTAAAAACATATTTTAAGGGTATTATGGGAAATAAATATAGTGATTATCTTTTCCATAAAATTTATCTAGATACAGGACCGGCACCGTTTTCAATTTTAAAAGAACAATATAAAAATCATAAATTATAATAGCGATTTCAATTTGGAAAAAATTATAATTATGGTATAATTAGTTGTA
>JAEYQM010000051.1 GCA_023410025.1 Bacillota bacterium | reverse complement strand
AATAGTATTAGATATGAAGTAATCTATCAAATAGTAGATGAAAGAATCAAAGATTTATTTAAGAATATAAATGTGTATGGAGAAGAGTTTCTACTTAGTGTAATTAACAGTGTAGAAATAACTGATGGATTAGCAGAACTTAAAAATCAAAAAGAAAAGATTAATCAACGATTAAATGTATTATCTAATTTAGTTAGTAAAGTATTTGAAGATTATGCATCTAACTTAATGAGTTTCGAGAATTATCAATATTTATTAACTAAATATCAAGATGAACAAAAATCACTTAATATAAAACTAAGAGAAATTGATAATAAATTGGCTGAAAATTTAGACAAGCCACTAGAAAAAATAAAGAAATTTATGCAAGTGGCTAAAAATTATTTAAATTATGAAGAATTAACTAAAGAATTAATTAGTAATCTAATTGACAATATTGTAGTCGGACATGTTAAAATAGTAGATGGGAAGAAGACTAGAGATATAAGAATAGTTTATAGATTTCTAAGTTAATTCTTAAGATGTTATATAAAAGAGTGATGTTGAGACGTCACTATATTATTGTAATAGTAGATACTATAATCCTGAATGGGGTAGATGGTTAAATGCTGATGATGTAAGCTATTTAGATCCTAGTTATGTGAATGGACTTAATTTATATGCGTATTGTGCGAATAATCCAGTAATGGGATATGACCCTACAGGGCACTTTGTAATAAGCGTAACGATTGCTTTAGCAGCATTGATATCTGGAGCAGTTATTGGTGGTGCATATGGTGCCCTGACAGCAGTTGCAAATGGTCAAAATGTTTGGACAGGAATGCTTATTGGGGCTGGTTCTGGTGCATTGATGGGTTTAGGTGCGGCAATTGCGGGTGCGTTCATTGCTCCGGTTTTACTGGGAACTGCCACAATAGGAGGATTATCTGCTGGTGCTTCGCTAGCCATTGGAGCAGGTATTGCTTTTGGTTCAGGCTTTGTTATTGGGATGGGTTCAGATGTTGCTTTGCAGGCAATAAATAATCGTGACCAAAAAATTGATTGGGGTGCTGCAGCATGGACCGGTGTTGAGTGGGGAGTGTTAAATACACTAAATGCTTTTACTGGTGGACTTGCTGGTGATTTAACTGGATTTGCATCAAACTTTATATGGAACACTTTCCTAAATTTGAATTATGGAGGATTTGGAGTAATTGTTGATGTTCTTCGTGCTCAATCTATTAAACCAAAACAAAAAACAAATCAAGTGGGTTATATTAATAATATGGTATTTGCATACTGATAGGGAGATATATTATGACAAAAGTAAAAAAAGGTTTTATTTCAAATCCTACAATGTTAGTTACTTTAACTATATTTGTAGGGCTGGCTAGTTGCTTATTGATTGGAATGATTGTTATTGAATATAAACAAATAGTGACAAATCCCTTGTTAACAGTATCTGTGGTTTTATTATTGTTGCTTATCTTTTTCTTTTTATTACTGATTAAGAAATTCACATACAAAATTTGTTTTGATGATAAATATCTATTTCAATATAAAGGCAGTAAATTAATTAATAAATTTCCGCTAGATAAAATCAACATGACTTTTCTTAATCCTAGATATGGCTATGTAAATATAGAAGGAATAAATAGTGATGGTCAAAGAGTTGTATTAAGTTTTGAATATAGTAAAAAAAGAGTTGAAATTATTAGTAAGTATTTTACAAAGAAGATAGAGAATTTGCCCGAAAGATATAAATGATGGAATCCGTTCGGAAATATACGTGCATGATACCGTCAAAATACATTTGGCAGTACAGCGGTTGTACGTGAATAAGACGTCTATATGCTTTTTACGACAGGGTTAAAATCATTAAAATTTGAAGTTATAGGGCTAATATCCTATATCTTCTTTTTTATGCATAAACTGTTAATAAAACAAAATACAGTAATCTATTATATAAGAAGAAGGAACAAATAAAAAAATGTTCTGTTTGTAAATGGAACAAAATTAATGAGAGGTACCGCAGAATAGAATAAAATTAGAAGAGATAAAAATGTTGGATTATGGTAAATAAGAAAGCACAAAAATATTTGAGAATTGATTTATCAAAATAAATATAAAGATTTAATTGGTTATTATCGCCATTAATGTATGTGAACGGTGTAACGAATGTACATTCTATACTACAACACATATACTTTAATATTGTTTTAGTTGCTGTTTAGTTGATGTATTCATATGTGGGAAATATTAGCAAAATAGTAAACGGCTATGTCTAATAAGTTCATTAATAGAACCAATAAATATAGTCGTTTTTGTATTTAAGATTATATTTTAAATATATAAATAAGCACAGATTTATTAAACTAACAGATTTCTTTTTTATAATCATTGATTAACTCCAAAAAATATGTATAATAATTAATTTGACCAAATTGATAAAAGTCTTAATTCATATATATTTAGGTAAATGGTCTTTTTTTGAGAAAATTTAAGTATGTAATTTATGAAAATAATATATGAATATAATCCTAAAATTCTAGATCAACTAATTAAAATAACAGATGGAACTAGTAGTACTCTTATTAATAATAATAAAAATGGTGGTATAAGTTTTAATCCACAGATGATTTTAAAAGATAATAAAACAATTGCATTAAAGTGGGAAGGTAGAAGATTAGTTCAATATGGATCAAATAAATATTTATATAATGAAAGTGGAGTAAGAGTATATAAAGAAACACAAAATTTTAATTATAAATATAGAGTTGATGGTAAAAAAGTCTAAAGTTTTATTAAGGCAGAAAATAATATAAATTATGAAATTTTTTAAAAATGATGAAACTTATCAAATTTTTAATTTAAGATATAACAATCAAGACTTTTACTATATAAGAGATATTACAGGAAATATTAATAAATAGTTGACATTATTGAGAAGAAAATGATAAACTATTCATATAATGCATGGTAAATACTAAAGAAAAAGTGTGAGAACACATTAAGTAATAGTGAAAGAAACCTTGCTGAGAAAATTTTACAATTAAATCCTTTCTTGTATAAGGGATATTATTATGATGTTGAAACGGGACTATATTACTTAAACTCTAGGTATTATGTACCTGAATGGGGTAGATGGTTAAATGCTGATGATGTTAGTTATCTAGATCTACAAAGTATTAATGGAATTAATTTATACGCTTATTGTGAGAATAACCCAGTTATGTATATAGATCAAGATGGACATGAATGGTATCATTGGCTTCTTGAAGGAATTGCAGTAATTGGAGTTGCAGCACTAGCGGTGGGAATTACAGCATTGAAGGTTGGGACTGCCACACTTGGTTTTGCTGTCGCATTAGGTGCACTAAAAGGTGCAACCATTGGTTTTGGTGTCGGGGCTGCGGTGGGTTTTGTCGAAGGGTATGCAATTACAGGAACTTTAGATGGTGCTCTAGATGGAATGGGATATTTATCATTTGGGGGTGCTGTATTAGGCACTATCATAGGTGGGACAATTTGATATTCTTCAACTAAAGTGCATAGTGTATATATCGAAAGAAGATTGAATTGTTAGGTATGTTGGGAGAACTAATAACATATCTACAAGAACTGCAGAACATGCCTTAGGGAATAAAGGTATTGTACCTCAAAAGGTTGCAAGTAATATTACTTTGAAACAAGCACGCGGATTAGAACAAGCGTTGTTTAACAAATATGGATTAATTAAGAATGGTGATACTTTATTAAATAAAATTAATAGTACTTCTATAAATAATCCAATATATCATAAAACAGTTGCGTGGGGATTTAAATATTTATCTAAAATTGCATATTTATTATAATAAGGAGGATTAAATGATGAATATTAAACCAGGCGATTTATTTATATATCAAGTTAATGAAAATTATGGTGTTATTCAAGTAATAGAAAAATCAAAAAATTCAGGATATAATGTAAGAATTTTTTGTGATCTAATAGATAGAATCAGTGATGATTTAATTGATATAATTACTCAAAGTGATAGATTTTATTTCATCAAAGATTTTTATAGTAATGATTTATTGAAATCTAATCATATAACAACTAGATTTTTGGATACCAAAATTTCTATGCCAAAGTATATGAGGTCTAGTGAAAGAAAAGTAAATGGTACTATTGTTTGGTATATTATCGATGTTAATAAAGGAAAGATTGTTAAAAAGTTAAATTTATTTAATGAAGAATTGATTGATTTGTCACCTGCTGATACGTGGGGAATTGAATATATAAAAAAAAGATGGTCAGAAAACTTTGATTTGAAAAAATGGAACAATACATTATCAGATAATTGGTATTTAAACTATCTAAAACTTTACGAACCAGATAAACATTATAAGTTTAATATTAGTAAAGTAAAAAATTATTCTTTATTAGAAAAATGGAATAATGAAAAAAAAATTTCAAAGGAAATTATTAATTTATTGGAGGAATTAATTAATAAATTAGTTAATGACTTTTCGGATGATAAAAATTTAAATCTTTCTAAAGATAAATATTTGAAACATTTTATTATTGAACTTAATAAATTGAATGATAAGTTTAATTTTATTCATACTGTTGAAAGTGAAGAGTTAATAGAATATATTCATTATATATTAAGTATTAATAACATTACAGATGATAATGATATAGTTGATAAATATAGAAATTGGTAGCATAAAATAACTTTGTATAACTTAAATGTATTTTCTAAATTCATTGCTCTTTAGAATGTTTTGAGGTTTCATGGGAAAATATTGTTAAAATGATAATTTTAACTAAGTATATGGTTGAAGGTAGTAAGATTATAAAAGTAAATAAAACAATAGAAAACATCACAACTAGTATTGATTATCATTTTGATGAAAGTAAACAAGTATTTGGTTTTAACTTTAAAGGAAATGAATACTTATTTGAAAAAGATTTAACAGGCAATATTGAAAAATTATTTACATTGATGTTTTAATTATGTTAGAATACAAATACACATCATTTGGTACACCATTAAGTAATAGTTCAAATTTTTAATGTATTTATAAAGAGATATTAAATAAATATTTATTTGTATAAAGGATATTATTATGATGTTGAAACGGGACTATATTACTTAAACTCTAGATATTATGATCCTGAAGTAGGTAGGTTTATTAGTGCTGACGATATTAGTTATTTAGATCCTGAGAGTATTAATCGATTGAACTTATATTCGTATTGCGGTAATAATCCGATTATGAGAGTAGACCCTTCGGGTCATACTTGGTATGATTGGGTTATAGGTGGTGCGATTATTCTTGGTTGTTTGGCTATGACAGTTATAACCGTTGGTGGTATTGCCGCTGCTGGTGGAGCAATGTTGTCAGTAGTTACTTCTACAATGGCAGTTAATGGAGCAGCAGCATTTTGGGCTGGAGCATTTGTTGGTTCGGCTATTCTTGGTGCAGCAGGCATTGGTGTTGGCGGTTTAATTGGTCAAGCAAATGGAGTTGGCTTTTGGGAAGGTGCTTCTCAAGGTTTTATGATTGGAGCAATAGCTGGAGCAGTAATTGGCGGCACTTGGGGTTATACTCACTTTGCACTACAGGAATCTGGAAAAATGGCAATTAAAGCACATAGCAGTACTCTTAGCAAAATTTCAAGTCATGTGAGTCAATTTGATTATGCACCGAATGATGCAATGTTAAATAGATTAGGTGATGCTTATAAAAGTGGTAGTCGACTTACAGGAGCTGATAGAAATTTCTTTATACATGAATTAAGAGAAGCAACATTTATGGCAAAAGGGTTGGGAGCTGAACAAGCTCATTTGGCGACATTGGCTTATCATCAAATGTCAGGATTTGCTGTTTACCATCCTGCTGTAATTCAAGCCTTTGGTTCGTTATATTTTAATTCAGGATGGTTTGCTTATTGGGGGTTAACGCATTAATTAAGGAGCGATAATTTGGAAAAAACAATTTCATTTAAATCAATAATTTATAAAAAAGAAACTGAAACAAAACGTATTAAACTTTGGTTAGATGAACTTCCAAATTTAAAAAATGTTAGTTCAAATACTTTTAGTGAAAGAATAGATCTAAATAGTGGTCAACAAAAAGACTTTAAAAAGTTATGTATAGAATTATCTTTTTTAAGACATGCAAGTAATTATGCATTACTTGGATTTGAATATATACCGCATAATGGTTCTTATTTAGAAGTTGATATTTTATTTAGCGATAAGAACACCGAGAAGTATTTAAGTAATCATTTATTTGGAAGCGAAACAAAATATTGTGGATTGGCAAAAGAATATGTTGCAGCTATTTTTGATGAAATAAGAACTTTTTCTAAAAATAGTTGTATGGCATCAGGAAAAATAATATTTAAAGTTGCTGCCAATTGCGAAATTGGATCAAGTGAATTGATTTTCCGTAAAGCAACACAAATGCTTTTAAAAATTTTTATTAATAATATCACCGACGAAAATGAAATAAAGGAAATGTTTAACATATAGACTTATCGATAATGTACGTGCATGATATCGGCAATATGCAATTGAATGTATGACAACATACCGACAACCTACTTTTCAATATCATTTCAATACATGAAAAATATTAGTAACATTTAAGGGAGTTTAGGTTCATTTAGAACTTAGTTTCCCTTTTCTTTTTAACTTGTTAATAAATACAATTTTAATCATAATTTTTTGTGATTGCTCAGATTGCTCAATTGGTAGTTATATTTGAGACTACACAAATTACACAATCGGTATGAAATAAAAAAAATTTTAACAAGTCATCAGTTTGGGGTATAAAAAAATAGGGGGTTATGGTATCATTTTGATATCGTGAGATAGTGTAGTGATAATTATAAATGAAACTAATATAGATTAAGGGTGCTTTTGATAATCTAAATGCGCTTTTTTTGAGGAAATTTAAGTATGAAATTTATGAAAATAATATATGAATATAATCCTAAAATTCTAGAACAACTAATTAAAATAACAGATGGAACTAGTAGTACTCTTATTAATAATAATAAAAATGGTGGTATAAGATTTAATCCACAGATGATTTTAAAAGATAATAAAACAATTACATTAAAGTGGGAAGGTAGAAGATTAGTTCAATATGGATCAAATAAATATTTATATATTGAAAGTGGAGTAAGAGTATATAAAGAAACACAAAATCTTAATTATAAATATAGAGTTGATGGTAAAAAAGTCTAAAGTTTTATTAAGACAGAAAATAATATAAAATATGAAGTGTTTTTTAAATATGATGAAACTTATCAAACTTTTAATTTAAGATATAAGAATCAAGACTTTTACTATATAAGAGATATTACAGGAAATATCAATAAATAGTTGACAGTAATAAGAAGAAAATGCTAAACTATTCATATATTAAATTGTAAATAAAAAAGACAGATTGTGAGAAGACATTAAGTAAGAGTGAAAGAAATCTTTCTGAGAAAATTTTATAATTAAATCCTTTCTTGTATAAGGGATATTATTATGATGTTGAAACGGGATGGTTTTGGTTATCATCAAGGTATTATTCACCCGTATTATGTAGATTTATAAGACCTGATGATGTAGAATATCTAGATCCAGAATCAGTAAGTGGGTTGAATTTATATTGTTACTGTTTAAATAATCCAATTATGTTTTGTGACCCGAGTGGCAAATTTCTAATATCTACCGCAATTGCTCTTGGCTTTTGGATTGGATTAGGAATAGGTGTAGTTGCTGGAGCAACAGCTGGTGGAATTATAGCTTACAATGTTGCTGAATATAATGGTGCTACTGGCTGGGGCTTAGTTGGTTTGACTGTATTAGGCATTGTTGGTGGCGGAGTAGCGGGGGCCGCTATAGGAGCAGCAGTAGGCTCAGCGATAGGCTGAGGAATAGGTGCAATTTGGGGAACAGCACCAGTTGCTGGTTCTAATGGAGCAATTGCTTTATGGTCTGGGGGACAAGGAGCAGCAGGAGCTAATTTAGTTACAAATACTTTTGTGGGAAAGACTTTGACTTTTGCTATTCATTTCTTACCAAAAGCATTCTCAAATTTTTTGTGGGGTAAATTATCTACTGAGTTTGTTGCTGGTGCTGCATCTGCTACAATATCTCTTTATGAATCTGGCATATATAAAAAAAGCACGTTTTATATGTATGAACTATGGGTATTATTGGAAAAAGGAATTGAAAGAATAATAGAATTTTTAGGGTGATTAACATGAAATACTTTAAATTAATTAGTCCACATGGAAAAATGCCTGATAGTAATATTTGGTATGGAATTGATGGAGATCCAACTATGAAAATTGACGAATATGTTTTTGTAAAAAAACCAATTCCAAATTTTGAGCAAACTTGGGAAATATTTTCTAATGTCAATGATAGAAATGAGAGGTTAGGTTGTTCATCATTATTTTATTTTAAATACTATAATGAATTAAAAGATAAAATTTATACGATCGTTAATGAAAAGGAACAATTGAATAATAATAAAAAAATATTAATACTTTTTATTACTGATTATTTAAATAAATGGTTAATATTTATTAAAAGATCTGATGATATATTATATCCACAAAATAATGTATTTAGGGAAATTGCGAAATTATTAAAACCGCACTTTTCAGAATTTCTAAGTAATTAAATGGATTGATTTCGATTATAAATTTATTGAAACCACTCGATAATGTACGTGCATGATAGCGTTGATATGCAGTTGATAGTACTTTGATATATGGTGAATATGTTGTTGATATGATGTTTACGGCATGGCAAAAATGATTGAAAAATCGAGGTTAAGGAACTAAAAATGCTATGATATCTTCAAAGTAGACAATAAACAAAGGGGTTAAGGGGAAATGTGTTCCCTTAGCTATATATAAAAAGTTTATTTTTAAAAACACTTATGAAGCAATAATTAGTGAAGAAGATTTTGAAATAGTAAATAATATGATTAAGTCAAGAATATTACCTAGAAAACATTATAGTGAAAACTTATTTAAAGGTATTGTTTATTGTGCACATTGTGGTAATAGAATGGTATTAACACATCAAATAAGAAACTCTAATTATGTTTCACAAACATATAAGTGTCATAAACATAACAGGAATATTGATTTGTGTCGAGAACCAAATACAATACTTTATACATAATTGAAACACGTAGTATTGATGTTCTTAAAAGTTTTAGCTAAAAAAAGAAATAGACAAACATTTATCAAATAATTCTTAAAACGTAAGAAATTAAGTAATAAGAATAGCAATACTGATAAAGAGATTACTAAACTTAAAAATAGAAAAGAAGCATTATACCAATTAATTAAAAAGGTATATGAAGATAATCAAAAAGGAATTCTTGATAGTGAAATGACTACAAGAATAATTAATGATTATCAAAAAGAATTAAAAGAAATAGATAATAAATTAATTAAATTAAAAGATATAAAAATTTAATGGAAATATAGAATGCATCTTAATTAAATTAAGAGAAGTAGTAAATCAAACAATTGATTTTGAAAATTCTACAGTATTAATGATCCAATCATTAATATCTAGGATCGAAATAGGATATAGAAGAAGTCCTAGACAAATAAAAATCTATTATAGATTTATTGAATATTCATTTTAATTAAGTTATTATATAGTTATAATAGATAATTTTGGTTGTATAGTATAAGGGTTAGTTGCACCAAAAGAGTGATGTCGAGACGTCATTATTTTACAGTAACTCAAGATATTATAATCCTGAATATGGTAGATGGTTAAATGCTGATGATATAAGTTTCTTAGAACCAAGTAATGTGAATTGATTAAACC
Organism: Bacillota bacterium; assembly: GCA_023410025.1. Lineage (GTDB taxonomy): Bacteria > Bacillota_I > Bacilli_A > ML615J-28 > CAG-698 > JAEYQM01. Next base: position 36,354 of record JAEYQM010000051.1, on the reverse strand, counting down.
TGTTTGCTTACTGCTGAAATAACCCCGTCATAGGCTATGATCCTATGGGAACATGGGATTGGAGTAACTTTTGGAAAATCACAGGCAGTGTTTTAATTATAGTGCGGAAGTTGGTATTTCAGTTTTAACAATGGGTGAGGCTACTTCTGTATTAATTGGTGCAGCAGTTGGATTTGGAATTGGTGGTTGATTTGAATTAGGAAGGCAGTTGATAGCAGGCGATGGAATTGACTTTGCATCTATTGGTTGGGCAGCACTTGCTGGCGCAGTTTCTGGAGCAGTATCTGCTATTCAAATTGGTAATTTTGCATCATTGGGTGTTGTTGGCAAAGTATTGAGTTATGGATTAACTGCCCTACCTGTGGTTCAGGTGGTGTATTAGGAGGGATTGTTAGTGGCTCGGTAACTGATTTTAGATCTGGTAAAATCGCATTTGGAATTGGTAGTGCCGCAAATATGTTTGAAAATTTGAAACTAATAAAATTCGTGCATATATACAAAGTAATGAAAGAAGTTCCTTTCAAATGATTTCTTTGGTAGTACTACAGTAGGAGATATTGTTGGACATACTAGTAGAATAAATAATGATTTAGGAAAAGCATTTATGCAAGCAAATGGTAAATATTTTAGATCTACTTGATATATGTTAACGTTCGCCAGTATATGTGGTGGATTATCTGGTTGGTTTTGATTAAAGTTCAAAAATAAGGGAGTAATAATATGAAAAAGATTTATACAACATTAAAATATTATTGGCTTCTTCCGTTAGGATTTTTGGTTATTTTCGTTATAAGCTTAATTTTAATTAACTTTGTATATATTCCTAATAATCCTAATGATGATAATATATTCAAATATATTTGTTTAATCATTAATCTAATAGTAATACTTTTTTGCTTAATAGCATTTCTATTAACTTATCAAAAAGCTATTTTAAATGAAAAAGGATTTATATTAAAGTCGTTAATAGTGATCCATGCAATTGTTGATTGGAAGAATATTAAAGAAGTTATTATTGAGGAACAGAAAACATTGTCATCGAGTGTAGGAATGAATGCTTATCATAATTGTATACAAATATACACTTATACAGATAGTGAAAAAGGATTTTTAAAGTTTCAACAGCCATATACCATTATTTATACTAAAAACAATGCTCAAATACTGATGGGTTATTTAAAAAAATATTCTCCAAGTGTAGACATTAGCATGTTAGAGGAGACATATGACTCTAAGCCAAAAAGAAAGTGGTTTAAGTAAATTATTTCGGATTGCTGAATAAAAAATTCTTATATATTTTGATTTTTACTTAAAAATCAAATCTAAAAAGTAGTATTTCACTTTATAAACTTAATTATTTTAAATAATAAATCTCTAATTACAAGTAACCTGTAATTAGAGATTTTTGTTTAATTACAAATAGATTTCAAAGTAATATGAATATAAGTTTAATAGTGACTTTGCAAGTTTTTTTTTGTATTAAAACACAGTAGAATCTTATGTCCAATTGTATATGCATTCGTTACCATCCTTTGATGAAGTTTATAGTAGTTTTATGGAATTGAAAGTACCATTACTAAAGTATAATAAAGAACAAGATATTTGTTTCACATTATTATTCAATCCATATTTTCAGAAATTACATGAAAAATTTTTAATTGATCAAAGTTTAATTAAGAAGAATAGAAAAAGGTATATGATTTAACGTATTTACAATTAATTGATAATCATATAGAACAAAGGATATAGTAAATATAAAAAATAGTGAGTAAAAAATAAAAACCTATTTATTAAAAACACAGAACAAATTCCCATCTAGCCACCATTATTCTATTCTATTGGTTAAAATAACATTGTCTTTTTGGTAAAATTTATATTCACATTAACATCCTATAACTAATTTAAAAATATATTTTTAAATTTAATAATTAATTGTTAATATAAAATTATAAATTAAAATTATAAAGTAAATAAAATAATATTTTAATCAAATTTAAGGTTCATCAGTTAGAATTAAGTAAGGAGGATTTTATATATGCGTTTATTACTTGTTGAAGATGAAAAAACATTATCAAATGCCCTCGTTACAATATTAAAACACAATAATTATTTGGTTGACGCGGTATATAATGGTCAAGATGCTCTTGATTACTTTGATACTGAAATTTATGATGGAATTATTTTAGATATAATGCTTCCAAAAGTAAATGGAATTACCGTGCTTAAGACAATAAGACAAAAGGGTAGTAAAATTCCAATATTATTATTAACAGCAAAGACAGAAATTGATGATAAAGTATTAGGCCTTGATGCTGGGGCAGATGATTATCTTACAAAGCCCTTTTCTTCAAAAGAACTGCTTGCAAGGATAAGAGCGATAACAAGAAGAAAATTTGACTTTCAAGATAATTCATTAGTATATGAAGATTTAATTCTTGATCGAACAAGCTATGAGTTAAAATCAAAAAACAAAGCAATTTTACGAACATCTAAAGAATTTCAAATTATGGAAATGTTTTTAAGAAATCCTGATCAAATTATTTCTACGGAAAAATTTATGTATAAAATATGGGGATTTGAATCAGAAGCTGAAATAAATGTTGTATGGACATATATATCATATTTACGAAAGAAACTAAAGTTATTAAATTCGGATGTCTCAATTAAAGTAGTTAGAAATATAGGATACACATTGGAGAAACAAAATGTTTAAAAAGTTAAGGACAAAATTTATAGTAATGTCTATGGTAGCAATAACTATAGTTTTATTTTCAATAATTGCTGTTATCAATATAAAGAATTATTATGTAATTAATAAAAATGCTGATTCCATACTTTTATTTATAATAAATAATGAAGGTAAATTCCCTAAAGATAAAAATAATTTTCCCAATATTATATCACCTGAAACTCCATTTGAAACCAGATTCTTTACGGTCACTTTAAATAGTGATGGGGACATTATATTTGTTGATATAGATAAAATTGCAGCTATTGATGAAGATACAGCCATAAAATACACTATGGATTTATATCGTAATAATAAAAAGAGTGGATTTAAGAATGATTATAAATACAAATTATTTCAAACATCAAGAGGAGATATGGTCTATATTTTTCTAGATTGTTCAAGAAGTTTAACTACATTTAGAGATTTTCTTCACGCAAGTATAATAATAAGCCTTGTGGGATTATTATTCGTTTTATTATTAGTTCATATTTTTTCTGGCATAATTATGAAACCTGTTGATGAAACCTATAAAAAACAAAAACAATTTATTACTAATGCTAGTCATGAATTAAAAACACCCTTATCAGTAATTGGTGCTAGTTGTGAGGTATTAGAATATAATTGTAGTGAAAATGAGTGGATTCAAAATATTAAAGATCAAGTTAATAAATTAACACTACTTACAGATAAACTTGTATTTCTTTCAAAAATAGATGAAGAAAGTAAAAATTATTTAATGACTGATTTTTCCCTCACAGAAGTATTTGATGATGCTATTAAATCATATATAAGTGTAGCTAGTGTACAAAATAAGGTATTTAAATATAATTTAGACCCCAATGTTAGCTATTATGGGGATATGAGCATGATAAAAGAATTAATAAATATTCTTCTTGATAATGCCTTTAAACATTCTAATAGCGAAGGGAATATAAAAGTTGAATTAACGAGTGTTGGTAAAACAAGAAAAATTACCGTATCTAATACAGCAGATGATCTTCCTATAGGAAATATAGATATGATATTTGAGAGATTCTATCGCATAGATAGCTCTAGAAATATTCAAACAGGAGGTCATGGAATAGGTTTATCAATTGCTAAGGCGATTGTAGAATTACACAAGGGAAAGATATCAGCAATTTCCCCTGATGGTAAAACAATAATTATTACGGTTAATCTATAATACTATAATTTATTTATAGTTGGTTTAAAGTTCAGGACTTATAATACTTCCAAAAGGAGAATTAAAATGCAAATTCAAAATTTTTTTAATAGGCATGAGATTAAGTATTTGATTACTAAAACTCAATACCAGAAGTTTTTAGAAGAAATGAGAGATTATCTTGTTGCTGATGAGTATGGAAAGAGTTTAATTTGTAATATTTACTATGATACTCCTGACTTTAGATTAATACGTAAATCTATTGAAAAACCTTTATATAAGGAAAAATTACGACTTCGAAGTTATGGGATTCCAAACGATAGTTCCAATGTTTTTATTGAAATTAAAAAAAAATATAAATCAGTTGTTTATAAAAGACGTGTAAAAATGACGCTAAATGATGCTAATAAATTTTTAAAAAACCCAAACGCCTATTCTCAAATAACTCATGAAATATCATACTTAATAGATTATTATGAAAGACTGTATCCAGCCCTCTTACTATCATATAATCGAGAGTCTTTCTATGAAAAAAATAATCGCAATTTTCGTATTACTTTTGATACTAATATTTTATGGAGAAATTATGATGTTGATATGAGGTTAGGAGAATATGGAAAAAATATTTTACCAGAAGGCACTGTATTAATGGAGATAAAGGTTGATATGGCATTACCTTTATGGATGACCTCTTTTCTTACAAAGGAAAAAATCTATCCTTGCTCATTTTCTAAGTATGGTAAAGCATATTTATTAATGATAGATAGTAAAACAAAGGAATATGAATTATGAGTGATTTTTTTGATAGTATATTTAATAAAGATTCAGTAAATAACATTTCTATATGGATGTTTCTATTATGTATTTCTGTCACGTTGATACTAGGTTTATTTTATTACATTTCTTATTCAATTAGTAATAGAAGTACAAGAAGTTTTAAAACAGCGCTAATTTATTTACCTACTGCTGTGTGTGTAGTAATCATGATGGTAAATGGAAATATTGGAATTGGTCTTGCAACTGCTGGCACATTTTCCTTAATTAAGTTTCGTTCTGCTCAGGGTACAGCAAAAGAAATATCAATAATTTTTATGGCAATGTGTACTGGATTAATAAGTGGTGTTGGTTATTTAGGATTTGCTTGTATATTTACCATTATAATGTCAATAATTATTATACTTACTAATATATTTAGTCAAAAAATGGATAAATTTGATAAAGCAAAAGTTCTAAAAATTACAATTCCTGAAGACTTAGATTTTCCAACAGTATTTAATAGTATATTAGACGAATATACTTTAGATTATGAATTATTACAAGTTAAAACAACAACTATGGGTAGTTTATTTAAACTAACTTATAATATTACTTTAAAAAAAGATGTGTCTGAAAAGGGATTTATAGATAAACTGAGAGTAAGAAATGGGAATCTTGAAATCTCTATTTTAAGAAGAACAAATGAAATTGAACTATAATTAATTCATTGAAAGGAGAAAGCAATGATTAATAAAAAAATACGCTTTGTATTTTTAGTTTTTCTAGTGCTTCTTAATACAATTTTATTAGTAGCTTGTAGTAACAAGGTAAAGGAAAATGGCTTTAAGGTTTATATTAATGGTGTAGCCTATAATAGTAAATCAGAAAATCCTGTTATTAATATAAGTTACAATGAAGATTGGAAAAACAAAATACTTGTTAAGGCAAGTTATACTGATGGAACAGAAAAGTTATTAACTACAGAATATTTACTTGTTGGAGATTTAGTTGATTTAGAAAATCCAAGTTCGGGAAGTTATGTTGTAACTGTAAATTATAAAAAATATAAAAAAGTTACTATAATAATAAACATTTCTTTAATTAAAATATTAAAACCAACTGTCAATATAGATACAATATTATATACTGGGGAACCAGTTGAGTTTATACCCAACAATTTTGATAGTAGTATGATGTCAATAACTAATAATATTAAAATTGAACATGGTGAATATCTTGCAACCGTATCACTAAAAGATAAAGCAAATTATACTTGGGATGATGGAACAACTAATGACCTGACATTTAAATGGTATATTTCCAATAAGGTTTATTTAGATAAGCCAACTGAATATAATGGTATATATACTTATAACGGTCTAGAACAAACTTATGTTCCCAATGGTTTTAATTCCAAATATCTTAATATAACAAATAATGTACAAATAAATGCGGGAACATATTCAGTAATGGTAGGATTAATTGATAAAGAACATTATTATTGGAAAGATGGTAGTCAAAGTGAATTAATCTATATATTTACAATTAATAAATTAAAACTTAATAAACCAACAAAAAGTTCTTTTAATTATACATATACAAGTAATTTAGTAACTTACTATCCAGATGGATTTGATGAAAGTACAATGAATATTACCAACAATATAAAAATATTTATTGGTGAATATACATGTATAATTAGTCTACGTGATAAGACTAATTATATTTGGAATGATGGAACAAATAGCGATGTATCAATCAACTGGAATATTCAAAAAGGAAGTATTACAAAACCAACTGACAGTAATAATGTTTCTACTTACACAGGTGAAGAAATTACTTTTATTCCCAACGGATTTAAACAATCAATTATGAGTATCTCTGGAAATGTTCAAAAGGACATTGGTGAATATATAATTACTATTAGTTTATTAGATAAAATAAACTATACATGGAGTGATGGCACAACAAATGACGTGCATTTAGTATGGTATGTGAAAGATATTATTCAGAATTATAAAATTACAAAACTAAGTGATTCAAAAATTAAGATAAGCCATACAATAGATCAAAATATTTATCAATCAACAATTGAATTTCCAGTAGGAACTGATTACAATATTAATCAAGATACTGGTCAAATTACATTTAAATATAGTGATGAAATAAATGAGGAATTAGTATTTAATTTTATTGGCACATATTTTGGATCAATGATCTTTGATGTTACCCAAAATAATGATCTAGTAATAGAACTTAATGGATTTACTATTACAAGTGAAGATAATTGTCCAATCCATATTATTAGCGCTAATAATGCTGATATTTCATCAAAAAAATCGACTCAAAATTATATTTATGATAATCGTGAATCTAAAATAGAACTTTCATCTGCAATTTATTCAAATAGTGATTTAAAATTAAAAGGAACTGGTGAATTGACTGTAGTTTCTATTAATAATAATGGTATTTACTCACAAGATGATTTAGAAATTCAAAAACTAACTCTATATGTTAGTTCTATTGATAATGCTTTAAAGGGTAATGATGAGGTTTTAATTACATCAGGTAATATTACACTTATTTCTAAAAAAGGTGATGGAATTAAAACTTCAAATTCTAATCTTTCAAGTAAAGGTAATCAAAAAGGTAGTGTAATTATTGAAGATGGTATAATCAATATATATGCAGCCTGTGATGGAATAGATGCTGCATTTGATGTTACTATATCAGGTGGTGTGGTCAATATATACACTGATAAATATTCAGAATATTCTCTTGATGTTCCAACAACTGAAAATAATATTTATTACATAAAAGCAACTACTACAAGTTATAAATATTCAATATATTATTTTAATACAATAAATGAGGGTATATGGGTTAATAGTGATTCAAACTATACAACTCAAAGTTCAATGGGTAGAATTACTTACTATTATAAAATTTCAAAACCTTCAGGCTATCAAAATATGGCTGTCTATGTTTACGCAAGTAATCAAACCCAGGGACAAAGTACAAATTATTATCGTACAACTGGAAACATGGCTGTTAACAATAATTATGATACAATTGAATTTAGTACTTCATCAAGACCGGAAAGTTCACAATCTCCATTTACATGGACTAGATATGGATCAAATCAAGGTCCTGGGGGAATGCAAGAAGGTAATACAAATAAGAAATCATACTCAACAAAAGGCATTAAAGCTAATAATGAAATAAATATTAAAAGTGGAACAATTACAATAAATTCATATGATGATGGCCTTCATGCCAATAATGATGAAATGATTGAAAGTAAAGTCACTCCTACTGGAAATATAAATATTACTGGTGGATTAATTACCATAAAAACTAACGATGATGGGATTCATGGTGATGGTAAAGTCTTAATAAGTGATGGCAATGTAAAGATTTTATCAAGTTATGAAGGAATTGAAGGATATAGGGTAGAAATTTCTGGTGGAAATGTAACTATAAATTCAACCGATGATGGAATTAATGGTACTAGTACAACTGGTGAAAGTATTATTTTAAGTGGTGGAGTAATATATGTATATGCAAGTGGTGATGGCTTAGATTCAAATAGCCAATCATCTTATGATGGTATACTATTCTCTGGTGGATATAGCGTAATAATTTCTAATGGAAGGGCAGACTCAAGTATTGATACCGAAAGAGGATATAAATACACAGGAGGATATGTAATAGGAATTGGCATAAGTGGTGGAATGAGTAGTGAATCAACAAAAAGTTCACCATCTATTTCTTCAATTGGTACAACGGCGACCGTAAGTTTAAGTCAAGGTGGATACTTGTTAGTTTCTAATGTTGCCTGTATTAGAATGCCAAGTTCAATAAGTGCATTTGTTGTTGCTATAGGTAATCCTTCATCAAAAATATCATCATTATCAACAAGTAACCTAACATTTGATGATAACGGAGTTAGTTGGATGATAAAATAAGAAAAGACGAGATTTATCTCGTTTTTTTTAAATTATATTGTAATTAAATATAAATAATGATATTATTAAATAAATAAAGAAGTAGGAGAAATAGATGGAAAGGATAAGACTATTATTTTCAAATGAAACTAATTATGAAAAATGGTGCCATAAGAAAATAACCTCAATATCTTATGGGGATTTAAATATTAAGGAGTTTTCTAATTTTTTAGAAAAAATAAACCCAGAATTTGATTCTAATATTTTACTAAAACCTTGTATTGATATTAGTGATGCCACTTACAGATTAGATATTATGGAAGAAATTTTAGAAAACAATGATTTGTTCCTAAATTTAAAAACTTTTATTTCAACACTAAAAGATCTAATGAGGGAACTAACAGTTTATAGTGATGAGGTTGTTGAAGTTCAAAAGAAATACCGATACATTAATTTGCTTTCTTCATATTTTAAAACCATTACAACATTAGAAGACATAACAAAAAACCTTTATTCAAGTGGTTTAAAAAAACTATATTCCTATGCCACTAATATAATAAGAAAAGAACAAAATTTTAACATACAAAGTATTTCAAAAAATATATTAAGTAAATTGAAAGAAATTTTAAATAATAATTTATTAGAAATTGATAATGTAAATAAATTGTTTATTATAAAAAAAGGAATAAAACAAAAAAGTGAAACTGAAATATTAAAAAATAAAATATTAGAAGTCTTTGATGTCGATATTAATAATTACTTTTCAATTGTAGATCCAGCCCCTCTTTCTAATATGGAAGAAAAAATACTAAATGAAATGATTAAAGATAATAAAGAAGTTTTTGAAAATATTGAGGAATTATATAATAATTCAATATATTTATTAGATGATATCAAATACATATCAGTTTTATATGAAGAATTAGTATTTTATATAACTTATATTGAATTTTTAAATTTAGTAAACACTTATAATATTTCATATTGTAAGCCTGAATTTAGTAATAAATATATTGCAAAAGATTCTATATCACCATCATTAATTACTGCCTTTATTGAAAATAATAAAAATCCTTTGGAAATCATTACAAATGATATTGAACTACCAAAAAATAACATGTTTATTCTATCTGGGCCAAATCAAGGTGGAAAATCTATCTATCTTAAAACTGTTGGAATAAATGCATATTTATCAAAATGTGGATGCTTTGTCTTTTCAAAGTCCCAACAAATTCCATTTTATGATGAAATTTATACCCATTTTATTCAAGAAGAGGTAATTGGTAAAGGTAAACTTATTGAAGAAGTTGAAAGGATAGAAGATATCCTTTTAAGAATAAACGAAAATAGTTTAGTTTTACTCAATGAAAGCTTTACAAGCACTAGAAGAAAAGATGGCGTAAAACTTGCCATCCATTATATAAATCAAATACTAAAAAAGGGTACATCAATTGGTTTTGTTACTCATTATTATGAAATTGCCAATCTTTACTTTGATTCATCCAAAATAATCAGTTTAAGTGCGATGATTGGAAATGATGGTAAAAGAAATTATAAAATCATAAAAAATATGGGTAACACTAGTTCCTACGCAAAAGATATTGCAAAAAAATGTAATATGACTTATGAAGATTTAATAGAAAGCTTTTTAGGTGAAGATAATGAAAAAAGCTGATTTAATTTTAAAATTAACAAATATAAATACAGCATTCATTAGTGATAATTATTTAGAAGACATTGAATTTGATGTGTTTGGTAAGATTTTATTAGATAATGAATTTATTCAATTTAAAAATATAATTTTAAAACCGCTAATACAAAAAGAATTAATTATCGAAAGACAAAAGATATTTCAAGACTTTATTAAATATCCATATCTAATTGAAAGTTTATTAAATTTATGTGAAGATATTGAAAGTCATAAACTTCCAAAGTATGATATGATTTATGGGTCAATTCCACCAAAACAAAAATTAAATTCCTATTTACTACTTTTAAAGAAAAATTTTGAAGTGTATGATAGATTTTATAATTTAATAAGAGAAATAGAATTTAGTAGTCAAACCCTAAATGATTTAATTAAGCAATTTTCTAATATAAGTAAAGTGAGAGAAATAAGTAATTTATTTGATAGTTTAGTAAGTTATATAAATAAAGATAGCATTTCTTTATTTATAGAATATGGTAATGCATATAAATTACAAAAAGCTTCTGTATATTCAGCCGGACCAAATTTAATATATTCTAAAAAAAAATTGTTTGGTAAAAAAGATTACTATAATGGTAAAGAATATGGTTATGATTTTATTTCAAAACTACAAGTAGATGATTATATCTATTTAGCAACTCTAAATATTACATCATTTATCCATCAGTTAAACAACCATATTCAAAACTTTTCCGGAGATTTGAGTAATCAACTAGTATTTTATCGAAGTGCAATTAAAATAATAAACTTTTATAAAGATCTTGGGGTTAATTTAGTTTATCCTGATTTTAATAATGAAACAAGTATTAAATGTAGTAATATTCAAGATGCTACCCTTCTATTCAAAAGAGCAAAAAATGATGTTGTTGGAAATGATTATTATGGAACTAGCGACCATATGTATTTAATATCAGGTGTTAATCAGGGTGGAAAGACAACCTTTATCAAAAGTCTAGGCTTATCTTTAATTTTTGCTCAAAGTGGGTTACCAATATGTGCAAAAGAAGCTAATCTTCCAATAATAAATAGTTTTATAAGTCATTTCCCTAAAGGGGAAGATAATAGACTTAATTCTGGTAAATTAGAAGAAGAACTTTTAAGATTTAAAACAAATCTTAAAAAAATAAATGAAAAATCCTTAATTTTAATGAATGAATCATTTGCAACAACTTCTGATGTTGAAGGAGCAGATATTGCATATGATTTATTAAGGGCAATGTCTATTAAAAAACCATTTGTCTTTTTTGTCACTCATAATTATTACTTACTTAAAAATATCAATGAGTATGCAAATAATTTTCATAATAGTATTAAAATAAAGAGTTTAATAACAGTTAAAGATGAAAAAGTAGAAGGGAGAACTTATAAAATTATCGAAGGTACTCCTCAAGAAGAAATCGAAACAATTGAATTTCTAAAAAGCAGGTTTATAAGTAATTAAAAAAACACACTAAGTGCAAAGATGCCTTTAAAGAGTGTGCAAATTTTTATAAATCTATAAGTAGAATTGTAAACTTTCTTATTTGTATAAAAACTAATTAAGACCAGGATTGTCTAAATAAAATAGACCAATAAGTAATAATATAAGTAACAATACTAATATTATTCCAAAAACTATCATTAAAATATTACCTAATTTTGTATACCCTATATACTTAATATTAAAACCTAAAATAACGCCAATAAAAGGATAAATTGGATTAAATCTAATAAAAGTAAGTATCAGAGCAATTCCTGAAAAAACAGAAAGTATAATCATTTTTTTTGATTGATCATATTCATTTATCCTTGTAAATACATATTTACTTCCGCAAACTTTACAATGCTCATCTAATCCTTCCATTTTGGCGTTACATTCTTTACAATATTTCAAAATACTAACCTCCTAAAATATATCTATATTATATAATTTCTAACAGAAATATACAATATTTTTAAATTATTTCTTATATAAATTTTTTATGGTATAATGTTTATATGGAGGAATTATGATTAAAAGAATTATTTTTATTATCTTAATTGTATTTGTACTCGTTGGGTGCAATCTTAATATAGACGTTTTACCTTTTTATGTAACATTTGAAAGTAACGGAGGAACAACTTATAAACCAGTATTAGTTGATAATGAGATTATCGTTTTTGAAGTTCCGGAAAAAGAAGGACATACTTTTCTTGGTTGGTATAAGGATTTAAATGATGAAAAATCAAAAGTAGTAGATTCAAAAAATTTAAAACATAATATAACTATATTTGCAAAATGGCAAGTAAATACATATACCATTTCTTTTGATACAAATGGCGCCAGTGTGATTGAACCAATTACCGCTGAATATGGTAAGGATATTAAAGCTCCAACTAATCCTTTAAAAGATAATTTTGTTTTCAAAGGTTGGTATCGTGATAAAGAATTTAAAAATGAATATAAATTTACAAAGATGGGTGCAGAAAATATAACAATTTACGCAAAATGGGGAAAAATTGAATATACTGTAAATTTCTATAATATTTATGGTGATTTAATAGATACAGTTATTGTTAATGAGGGTGAAGATGTAATTCCACCAGTTTACGCAGGACAAACCGGGTATAAAATCACTGGATGGGATAAAAGTCTAATAAACGTAACTAGTAATATGGATGTTTATCCAACATTTGAAGTTGATGATAATTTATTTCCATATTCAAAAATATCAGAAATAAAGAATTCAATTACAAATTCAAATAATGATTTATATGTTGAATTTGCTGGAACAGTAATTGGTTTTGATTCGATGGGATACGCTCATGTTGCTGATGCTACAGGTTCAATTTATGTAAGAGCTAAAAGCCCATACTTATTCCTTAATAATAAAGTAGTTATTAAAGGTTATGGATTTGTCTATACAGGAACAGAAGATTATCCAGAATATACTGTTCAAATAAAAAGTGAAGGAATTAGTGTTGAAACTTACTTAGGAACTGTATCATTACCAAAATTACCAGAACAATTAAAATCAAGTGATTTATTAAATATAAATGATTATAATAAAAAATCATTTTTAGGTAATTTAGTAACTGTTACAGGATATATCCAAACAGGATCTACTAAATATGGTTTTTATATAGTCGATGAACAAAACAAACCTATTTTAGGAATTCATCACTATTCATCAAATTTTCAAAATCAAATAAGTGACCCTAATACAAATCTTTTCTTATTAAATGATGGTAAAAAAGTAACGATTACAGGAATTATCTATCGCTATTATACACATGAAAAAATATTTACAATTCAATGCATTGGTTATAAAAATGAACTAATTATTGAAGGTGGTCAAACAGGATCAACAAACCTAAATATCTTTTCAATTAATGATACTCATGGAGCTTTTAATACAGATGATATGAATGTTGGACTTGATAAAGTAGCTACAGTTATAAAAAGTCTTGAAGAAACTAATGGTGAGTATCTAAAAATTGCAAATGGAGATATTTTTCAAGGAACATATGTTTCTAATATAAACCGAGGTTTACCATTACTCGAAGCATTAAATAAAATGAAATTTGATGTGTTTGTTTTAGGTAACCATGAATTTGACTGGGGACTTGAAGAAATTGCGAAATACAAAGATGGAAATCCAGCCAATGGTGAAGCTGACTTTCCAATTCTAGCTGCTAATATATATAAGAAAGGGACTAATCAAAGATTATCCTGGACTGATGAATATGCTATTGTTGAAAAGAATGGATTAAAAATTGGTATAATCGGCGCAATTGGTTATGGTTTAGAGAGTTCTATTCTTTCATCAATGGTAAGTGAATATGTTTTCTTAGACCCCGTTCCTATTGTTCAAAGAATTGCAGCTCATTTAAGAACATCAGTTGGTGTAGATGTTGTTGTTGCAGCCCTACATGATTATGATGAAAATACTAATAGAAAAATCAGTAACTTATCTGGTGATAGTTTTGTTGATGCAATATTATGCGGACATACACACCAACAAAAAGCTGATTTTGAAATGCGTAGTGATGGTTATGAATTGCCAATCATGCAATCATATACAAAGAATGGTTCTGTTGGTAATTTAATTATTTCATTAGAAAATAAAAAAGTAAAAACAGCAACAATTTCTCATATTAACCCTGCAAACTATGCAATTGATAGTGAAATACAAATAATTGTTAATAAATACAAAGAAGATATTGATGAAGGTAATAGAGAAATTACTTACACAGTTGAAAAACTTTCAAAACAAAAAATTGGTGAAGAAATGATTACAGCCATGCTTAAAAAATATAATGCAGATTATGCAATAATTAATACTGGTGGAGTTAGGGATGAAATTGGTGTTGGTAATATTCGCGTGAAAGATGTTTTTGAAGTATTCCCATTTGATAACACAATTGTTCAAACAACAATGTCAGGATCAAAATTAAAGAATTTATTTGATACCCAAGGACAATACTTATATTTTAATACTAATGGAATAAGTCAAATTGAAAACACAAAAACTTATAAAATTGTAACCATTGATTATGTATTTACAGGTTCATATTATACGTATAACTTTTCTGAAAGTACTCCTATAACTGACGGAACTCTTATGAGAACCCTATTTATTGATTACTTATCAAATAAATAATAACACAACTAATAGTTGTATAAAAATCAACTAACAATCTAATAAATACCTATAATAACAACTAATGATATCTTACAAAATCTTGCTATATAGAATATAATGTTGTTGTAATTAAATTATAGGAGGATAAAAAAATGAAAGAAAGTTTTGGAAAAAGATTTCAAGAATTAAGAAAAGAAAAAAAGATGACACAAGAAGAGGTTGCTGAAAAGCTAAATATTTCTTCACAAGCAGTCAGTAAATGGGAAAATGATATATCATATCCTGATGTATCATTATTGTTAGAAATTTCAGAAATGTTTGGTACAACTGTAGATACTTTACTTGGAAAAGAAGAGGATAAACCTGTAGTAGCTTTAGAAAAAAGAGATGTTAATAAAATGCTACTTAAAGTTCAAATCCAATCTGCTGAAAATGATAAGGTAAAGGTAAATTTACCAGTTGCTTTAATTAAAGTAATTTTAGAATCAGGAATGGCAATGCCTAAGATTGGAAATAAAGATGCTTTAAAGGATATTGACTTTAATGAAATAATTGGACTTGTTGAAAAAGGAGTAATTGGTAAGATTGTTGAAATAAATTCAGCTGATGGTGATATCGTTGAGGTATATGTTGAATAATGAAAGTAAATATTGTTACTGATGAAAATCATAAGATTAATCTTCGAATACCTTTATCAATTATTAAACTAAGGTTTGTAAGAAAAAAAGTATGGACTAAGGCATTTACAAATTTATCTACAGAAGAAATCAAGAAAAATATTTCTAATTTCTATAAACAATTAAAAACTATCAAAAAACAGTTTCCTAATTTAGTAATAATTGATATTGAGTCTGCTGATGGAAACAAAGTAAAAATAACTTTATAATACCATAAACTATATCGAAAGATATAGTTTTTTTGGTTGAAAACCGTATCATAGTTTACAGTTACATAATAATATGGTATAATGAAGCAGGTGAAAAAAATGACAAAAAACAATAAAAAAACAATAAAATCAAGGAAAAATAAAAAGACTTATTTATTGATTAGAAATATAATAATTCTAATTATTGCCCTGATTGGTGGATACTTCGCTTATGAAGAAATTGGTAATAGTGGCGATTTATCTAATTATGAACCCTTACCAATTGAAGAATATTATGAAGGCGCAAAAGGTTTATATAAGGATGAATTAAAGACATTCTTACATAAATTAATAAATAAAAACTTTAATTCTTTAAAATATTCTGAGGCTAAAGTTGCTTTGGCTGAAGCTGATGCTTCACTTACTGATAAGACAAAAGTATTAACAATTTATTCTCGTGATTTAGTTCAGGCCGAATGGATATCTGGAAATGATGGTTGGACTAGAGAACATGTTTGGCCTAATTCCCGCCTTGGTGTGGAAAGGGTTGAAGAAAGTGATAAAAATATTGCTACTGATTTACATAACCTAAGAGCAATTGTTCAAATAGTTAACTCAAGTAGAAGCAATAAATACTATGATACAAAAAGCACTTCTGAAAGTTATTATCCTGGTGATGAAGATAAAGGAGATGTTGCCCGTATTCTATTTTATATGGTTATAATGTATCCACACCTAACCCTAAGAGATATTGAATTAGAAGACAATCCAGAAACAAATTATTTACCAGAAGGCGCGGTAATGGGAAAATTATCTTTATTATTACAATGGCATAAAGAGGACCCAGTTGATCAATTTGAAAAACAAAGAAACGAAGTAATCTATAAATGGCAATATAATCGTAATCCATTTATTGATCATCCAGAATTTGTACATTATATATTTGAAGATGTAATACCTGAAGAAAAAGAAGAACTTTCTAATAAAATATATTATTATTTTGAACAAAGAAAGGAAATATATTTTTATGCTTAAGGCAAAATTACCAAAAGGAACTTACTATATTGGTGACCCTTGCTATATTACTAAGGGAGAATTAGGCTTTAATTGGATTGAAAAATTATGGGAAATATATTATCACCATAATGATAAAAATGGAATTGTTAATATTGATGGTGTCGAATTATTTATTCAAAATACCTTTGATGGTGATGGACAATTTGATGGTATCTTCTGTGATAGTGGTACATTATGTGTATTAAGAATAAACGATATTTTTAGTGATCCAAGATTTAATTTTAATAATATGAGTATCAAAGGGGCAAGGTTTGCAAATTTTAATGAAGATATTATAGTTACTTATGATAAAGGTGATTTTAATATTAATAATGAAATTTATATAAAAACAAGTTTTTGAAATTATGTTAATCATAATTTCTTTTATTTTGTATATGTATGTGGTATAATGATAAAAATAAAGGGAAAGGTGTGAAAGAATGATAACAGTATATTTCAGTAATGAAACTCAAAAGCTAACGACATTTAATAACGAAAACAGCGAAGAAAAAATCTATGATAAAATTAAAAGAAAATCATGGATTCATCTTACAAATCCGACTGAGGAAGAAATACTGAGTATTTCAAAACTTACAAACATACCTGATGAAATCATTAGAGTACCCCTTGATGAAGAGGAGAGTTCACATATTGATATTGATGATGATATTGCTCTTGTTGTAATTGATATGCCTATGGTAAGTCAAGATGAGGATAATCCTGACATTAGTAAATATTATACTGTCCCTTTTGGTATGATTTATAATAATGATTATTATGTTACAACTTGTTTAAAAGAAAAAGCATTAGATGTTAATGTAACAAAAAAACTAATGAAGAATTTTGGTACAAATAAACATATTAAACTTACAATCCAAATTCTATATCGCAATGCTTCTTTGTTTGTAAACAGTTTAAAACAACTTGATAAAGATAGTGATAGTGTTCAAAAACGTCTTCATTTGTCGATGAAAAATAAAGAATTATTTGAGTTAATGAGTTTAAATAAATCCTTAGTCTTCTTATCAACTGCAATTAATGCCAATAATTCAGTCTTAGAAAAAATCAGAAGATTAGACGCATTCAAACAATATGAAGAAGATTTAGATTTAATTGAGGATACAATTATTGAAACAAAACAAGCAATGGAAATGTGTAATATCCATAGAGATATCCTAACAGGTACAATGGATGCCTTTGCTTCAGTAATTTCTAATAACGTAAATACGGTAATGAAAACTTTAACAGTAGTAACAATCGTCCTTACAATTCCAACATTAGTTGCAAGTTTCTTTGGAATGAATGTTGATGTTCCATTTCAAAAAACTTCATTAGGGTTTTGGATAATATTTATATTTTCTTTTCTACTTTCAATATTTGGAGCAGTGTTATTAATTAGTTATACATCAAAGTTTAAAGAAGGTAGAAGTAAACACTTTTTAAAAAAAGTTAAAAAGAGTTTTAAAAAGAAAAAATGAAAGCGTGTTTTCATTGTAGATATAATAAAAATTATGTATAATAATACGTAATTAAAAATGGGTAGGGAAAAATGCTTGTTTATAAGCATTTTTTTTGGGTGAATTATGTTAGAAATAAAAAACTTAAGATTTAGTTATGGCAATAACGATTTATTTAACGATGCAGAAGTCAGAATTTTAAATGGCGAGCATGTTGGACTTGTTGGTAGAAACGGAAGTGGAAAATCAACGTTAATGAATTTAATTTCTCATCGTCTAGTGCCTGACAGTGGTGATATATTATGGGATAAGTTCATCACCTATTCTTATCTAGACCAACATTTAGTGGTTCATGATGAATTAACAATTAATCAGTATTTATATAATGTTTACGAAGACTTGTTTAAAAAAGAAGCAGAGATGAATGCTTTATACGAAAGTATGGCAACAATTGATTCATCAATGTATGATAAGATTTTAAAGAAAACTGACTACATTCAAAACTATTTAGAAGAAAACAATTTTTATTTAATTAAATCAAAAATTGGTAATATTATTAATGGTCTTGGAATTGATATGTCAGAAAATAGACTTCTTAAAAATTTAAGTGGTGGACAAAGAGCTAAAGTATTTTTAGGTAAAATGCTGCTTGAAGAAAAAGATGTTTTACTACTAGATGAACCAACTAACTTCCTTGATGCAAGTCATGTTGATTGGTTAAGTAAATACCTAAATAATTACAAAAATGCTTTTATTGTAATAAGTCACAATGTAGACTTCTTAAATACTATATGTAATGTAATAGTTGCCCTGGATAGTAAAAAACTTACTAAATACAAAGGTAATTATAATGAGTACATTCGTCAAAAAGAAACAAATGATTCAACATACGAAAAAGAGTATGAAAAGCAACAAAAGTTTATTAAGAAAACCGAAGAGTTTATTAATAAAAACATTGTAAGAGCAACAACAACTAAAAGAGCTCAAAGTCGAAGAAAGATGCTTGACAAGATTAATGTTTTAGAAAAACCACAATCTGATAAAAAAGTATTTTTCGAATTTAAGTTTACAAAAACATTTAATGTTGATAGTATTACTCTTAAAAATGTTAGTATTGGTTATGATAAAATCTTATTACAAAATTTAAATTTAAAATTTGAATTTGGTAAAAAATATGTAATAGTAGGTAAAAATGGTGTTGGTAAAACAACCTTACTAAAAACCATTTTAGGAATAATCCCACAATTAAATGGTACAATTAATGTTTCAAAATACAATGATATTAGTTATTTTGAACAAGAACAAGTTAACGATGTAAATGCAATTGAATATTTCAGAAATAAATATCCATTAATGAATGATTTGGATATTAGAAATATTCTAGCAAAATACGCTATAACTGGTGAACTAGTTACTAAATCAATGGTACAATTAAGTGGTGGAGAAAATACAAAGGTTAGATTTGCAAGAATGAGTTTAGAAAGATCTAATTTACTCATCCTTGACGAACCAACTAACCATTTAGATAAAGCAGCAAAATCTAGCTTATTTGAAGCTATTGAAAAATATCCTGGCACCGTAATAATCGTTAGCCATGAGAAATCATTCTATGAAAAACTAGAAATGATTGAAATAAAATTTTAGGAGAAAAAATGAATATTAGAAATATAGCAATTATTGCCCATGTAGACCATGGAAAAACAACATTAGTCGATCAACTTTTAAAGAAATCTCACACATTGAATGATCGTGACGTTCTTGAAGAAAGAGCGATGGATTCAAACGCCATTGAACGTGAAAGAGGAATTACAATTCTAGCCAAGAATACAGCAATCCTATACAAGGACGTGAAGATTAATATCTTAGACACTCCAGGACATGCCGATTTTAGTGGTGAAGTTGAAAGAATAATGACAATGATAGATGGTGTATTACTTGTCGTTGATGCTTATGAAGGGGCAATGCCACAAACAAGATTTGTGTTAAAGAAAGCATTAGAAAATAATTTAAAACCAATTGTTGTAATTAATAAAATTGATAAAGATACAGCAAGACCAAATGAAGTTATTGATGAAATCTTAGATTTATTTATTGAATTAGGAGCAACAGATGAACAAGCAGACTTTAAAGTAGCCTATGTTTCTGCTTTAAAAGGTACGAGTTCATTATCAAGTGATATTTTAACACAAGTTCCAAACATGGATGCATTACTTGATTTAATCATTTCTGAAATTCCTGCACCAGGAGTAGATGTAAATGGAACATTACAATTCCAAGGTTCATTATTAGATTATAATGATTATGTTGGTAGAATGGCAATTGGTAGAATAAAAAGAGGTACAATTCGTCTAAATGATTTCGTATCTTGTATTCGTGTTGATGGATCAATTAAACAATTTAGAATTCAAAAATTATATAGCTTTTTAGGTTTAAACAGAACCGAAGTTAATGAAGCATCAGCTGGTGACATCGTTGCTGTAGCTGGTCTAGCTGATATCTTTGTTGGTGAAACAATTTGTAATGTTGGACAAGAAGAAGCTCTTCCTGCAATTAAGGTTAGTGAACCAACGGTAGAAATGTTATTCTCTACCAACTCTTCACCATTTGCTGGTAAAGAAGGAAAATTCGTCACTTCAACAAAAATTGATGATCGTCTATATAAAGAAGTTCAAAAAGATGTAAGTTTAAGAGTTAAGAGAATTGGTAATGGTGATGAATGGATTGTATCAGGTAGAGGTGAACTTCATTTAGGTATCCTAATTGAAAATATGCGTCGTGAAGGATATGAATTTCAAGTGGCAAAACCAAAACCAATTATTAAAGAAATTGATGGTGTATTATGTGAACCATTTGAATTTGCTCAAATCGATGCCCCAAATGAAACAATTGGTGCAGTAATTGAATTACTTGGTAAACGTGGTGGTATCCTTGAAAACATGGTTGCTGATGTTAACCAAACAAGATTAACATATACAATTCCATCGCGTGGATTAATTGGTGTATCAACAGACTTCATGACAACAACACGTGGTTATGGTAGTTTAAGTCATCAATATCTTGAATATCGTCGTTTTGAAAATAATGAGGCTGGTTCAAGAAAAGCTGGGGTATTAGTATCAATTAATGAAGGTAAAGCAACAGCTTACGCAATTGGTGGTATAGAAGATAGAGGAGTGTTCTTTGTTGAACCAAATGAATCTGTTTATGAAGGACAAATCGTTGGTGAATGTAATAAAGATGACGACTTAGCAGTTAACGTTACAAAAGCAAAACAAATGTCTAACATGCGTTCATCTTCAAAAGATACAACAGTTGTATTAAAACGTCCAAGAATTATGTCACTAGAAGCTTGTCTTGAATATATTAATGATGATGAATTAGTCGAAATTACCCCAAGAAGTATTAGACTACGTAAGAAAATCCTTAATACTAATGAAAGAAAAAAAGTCGATAGTTATAAAGAAAGAGAAAGATAAAAGTGCGTAAGCACTTTTTTTAATGCAAAAAAACTTTTTTTATGCTATAATAGATTATAAATATAAAAAAGAGGAATTCTATGAAAAAAATATTTGCTTTAATATTAATGTTATTAGTTATTGCTGGATGTAATACTAATAAGACTAATGATAAAATACTTACAATATATGCACTAAATGACTTTCATGGTAAAGTCTATTCTGATGATGGTGGACTTAGTAAAATAGGAAATTACATAATTAATGAGAAGAATAAAAACCCTGAAAGAACCTTAGTTTTATCTAGTGGTGATATGTATCAAGGTTCAGCAATATCAAACCTTACAGAAGGAAAATTGGTAGCTGAAGTGATGAATGAAATTGGTTTTTCATCAATGACTATTGGTAATCATGAATTTGACTGGGGAATTGATGTATTAAAAGAAATAGGAAAAACGGCTAATTTTGAATTATTAGCCGCTAATATTTTTGAAAAAGAAACTGGTAATTTAGTAGATTGGGTTAAACCTTATACTATAGTTGAAAAGGAAAACTTAAGAATTGGGATTATTGGTTTAATAGGAAGTACCTTAACTGATTCCATTTTACCAAGCATTGTTGAACCATTTGAGTTCGGTAAAGAATTACCGATTGTAAAAGAATATGCAAAGAAATTAAGAACTGAACTTAATTGTGATATTGTCTTATTAAGTGTCCATGATGATACTAAAGTATTAAATCAAGATATTGCTAATCTAAGTGGCGATGAACAAATTGATGCTGTCTTCAATGGTCATTCACATGATAATTATCAAGGTACAGTGTTAGGTTCTGATGGAATATTAATGCCATATATTCAATCAGGATCAAGTGGAAATTTTATTGGTAAAATCGAAATTAAACTAGACGAAAACAATAAGATGATTAGTGGCTCAGCACAAAATATTCAAGTTACTACAAATATTTCTAAAGAAAATAAAACACTTAATGCTGTTATTAAAAAATATGATGATATGCTTAAAGATGTAATTCATGAAGAAATTGTAACAACAGGTAAAAAAATTGGAAGTATTGACTATCAAAGATGGGCAGCAGATGTCTTAAAATATTACACAAACGCTGATGTTGCCTTAATTAACACAGGAGGAATTAGAACTGATTCATTCCCTGTTGAAAAAGATACTGTCCTTACTTATTCAGACTTATGGGAAATGATGCCATTTGAAAATGTTGTAATAACAGCTGATATGACTGTAAGTATGTTAGTTAGTGCATCAACTGCTGGAGTACAATTAAGTAGTAATGCGACATTTAGAAATGGATTCTTATTAATAAATGATGAAGTATTAGATGAAAATGATGTAATTTCTGTAGTAACAATTGATTATCTATTTGATAATCCAAAATATGATTTAAATAAGGGAAGCAATGTTGTTAATACAAATCAATTTTTTAGAGACTATTTAATTAATTATTGTCGTGAATTAAAAGTGAAGGGTGAGAAATTTAATGCAAACAGAATCTACAATTAAAAAAGGTTTCACAATCAATCAATTTCGTACAACTGAAGAAATCGAATCATATCATAAATTATTTGAGGAAAAGATATTTAATGCAATAGAAATATTTTACCCTTATGATCGAGATGAGGATGCATTTAAATTATATACACAAAACTTAAAAAACCTTACAAAATATAATCAAGAAGTTGTCCTTCACTTACCTCATGGAAGAAAGAATAGTTTACTAACTAATGTTGATAAAGATGTGATTATTCAAAGATTTAAAGATGCCATTGATTATGGGAAAACATTTGGAGTAAAAAAGTTTACCTTACATTTAGGATATGTTGAAGAAGAAAGACACATTGAAATTCAAAAAATAATTTCAATTTTAAAGGATTTATGTAGCTATGCTTATCCTAGCTATATTATGATTGAAAATATGCCAGGAAGTAGTGAACTTGGATATAGCCCAGAAGAAATAAAAGAAATAATTAAATTAGTTAATGTAAGTAATCTAAAGTTTATTTTTGATACAGGTCATGCAAATGTAAGTGAATTTGAATCAAGTCATTACTTAACCCTACTAAAAGATGAATTAATGCATGTTCATATTAATGATAATAATGGATCAAAAGATCAACATGCAAGAATTGGAACAGGTAATATTGATTTTAATAAATTCTTACAAGAAACAAAAGATTATAC
This sequence comes from Bacillota bacterium, assembly GCA_023410025.1. Taxonomy (GTDB): domain Bacteria; phylum Bacillota_I; class Bacilli_A; order ML615J-28; family CAG-698; genus JAEYQM01. The sequence goes on along the minus strand of JAEYQM010000051.1, from coordinate 12,403 downwards.
GGAAATTTATTGTTTAGAAATTTTATATAAAACCGTTGATGATTTAATTTTATATGCAAATGATTTAGAAGATTGCAAAAACAATAAACATATAGTATAATACAGCTATATAGGAGAAAATTATGAAAAAAATACATATTGTCACAGATTGTACAAGTGACTTAACTAAGGAATTAATAGAGAAAAATCAAATAACTGTTGTACCTTTATATGTTACATTTGGTACGGAATCATACCGTGATGGAATAGATATTACAACAGAAGATTTATATAAAAAGGTAGAAGAATATCAAAAATTACCTAAGACTTCAGCAATCCCTCCAGCACAGTTTATTGAAACATTTGCTCAGTTTAGTCCAGAAGATGATGTGATTTTTATTGGTATTGGATCAAATTTTTCAGGAACATATCAAAATGCAGTACTTGCCAGTGCAGAATTTGAAAATGTCTATGTAATTGATTCACAAAACCTTTCATCAGGAACAGGATTACTTTTACTAAAAATTGCAAAACTACGTGATGAAGGACTTGAAGTTGCCCAAATTATTGAAAAGATTAATGAATATATTCCTTTAGTTAGAACTCAATTTGCGATCAACACTCTAGAATATTTACATATGGGAGGAAGATGTAGCGGTACTACTAAATTCTTTGGTACAATGCTTAAAATAAAACCGATTATTAGGGTAATTAATGGAGTAATGGAAGTTACTAAAAAACCAAGAGGAAAGTTCACAGCAGCATTAGATGCCATCTTAGATTATGTTAGAGATGATGCTAATAATATTGATTTAGATAATGTCTTTATTACTCATTCGCTAGCTAAAGAAGATGCAGATTATTTAAAACATGAATTACAAGAAATTATTAAACCAAATAACTTAATTTTTTCAACAGCAAGTGGAGTAATATCTACTCACTGTGGTCCAAGAACAATTGGAATTCTATATATTGTAAATAAATAAGCCACGAAAGTGGCTTTTTATTTTATTGACTAAAAAGTAATAAAATGATACAATTGTTATAAAGAGGGAAGATATATGAAAATTTTTAAATCAATATTATCAGCATTTTTAAAAGTTGTTTTAGCAATTTACAAAGCATTTGTCACTTTATTTGTATCTCTTTTTACAGGAATTAAATACATTGCTATTAAAACGGGTGAAGGTATTGCATTTATATCACACACGATATGGAGGTATTTATTAAGGTATATTGTTATTTCCTTTAAACAAACAGGTATTTTCTTATGGAAGGGAATTAAGTTTATTTATTTTTTAATAACGACGGTAATTATATGGATAAGTATTAAAATATATAAAATAATTATTAAACCAATCTTTATTGCATTAAGATTTATATGTATCTGGGTATTTAGAATTTTATATAATTATATATTATTATCAATATATAAAGCTTTAAAATTTATTATCACATGGTTATACAAAATACTTTATGTTTATTTTATAAAACAAATTGCAATTTTTATATATGAAATGTTTAAATGGTTTATTCTTAAATCATGGAATTATATAATTAAACCATTTATACATCAGTTAAAAATAATAGCTTCATGGATTTATAATAAATTAATAATTAATTTAGCTAGATTTATTCGTTTTATTTTTAAATGGATATATAAAATTATTTTTATCTATATTATAAAAAACATTTTATTAACAATAAAACAAATTGCAATTTTTTTATATGAAATGTTTAAATGGTTTATTCTTAAATTATCCAATAAAATAATTAAACCATTTATACATGCGTTAAAAATAATGGCATCATGGATTTATAATAAATTAATTATTAATTTAGTTAGATTTATTCGTTTTATTTTTAAATGGATATATAAAATTATTTTTATCTATATTATAAAAAACATTTTATTAACTATAAAAGAAATTGCCATCTGGATATATCAAAAAATAATGATTCCAATTTCTAAGTTTATTCGCTTTATTTTTAGATGGATACATAAAATTATTTTTATTTATATTATTAAAAATATTTATAAAGGGATTAAATGGTTATTAGAAAATCTATGGGATAAAGTAATTAAACAATTCTTTATATCCATTGGTAAAATAATAAGATGGATTGCTAAAACATTCTGGAATTGTATAGTTCTAAATATTTTTAAGTTATTCAAATATATATTTAAAAATTTATATAATTTAATTAAATACATTAGTCAAAAAATAATCTATTTCCTTAAATATGGATATAGATCACTACCTGATATAATCTATTTATCAATTAAAACTTGTGTTATTTATTTTATCCTATTTATCCATTTTCTCTTTGTAATGATTCCAAAGTTTATCCTATATACACTTCCAGTCAATATTATTAAATATATTTACAGAGGATTAAGGTTTATCTTTAGACATATTTACAAAACATTAAGTTTCGTGTTTAAAAAATTATTTAAAATACTTAGAAAGATACTAAAACCAATTAAAGTATTCTTTAGATTAATTACTGATTTTATTATTGAAAATGCCAAGTATTTTTATGTAATTTTGTTTAGTCCAATTGTTTTACCAATATTTATTGTAATAATGGCTTTTGCTTTTATTAAATCAATTATTGTATTATTAATACTTTTCTTTAAAACATTATTTAATGTTTCCTATGTAATTGAAAATGAAGTAATTTATATAAAAGAATTATATATTCCATTTGCAAATATTTTTAAATATGGAAATAAATATGTTGTTAGTATAAAAAATAACTTAACCAAAACCATTAAGTTTAAAAATGTATGGTATCTAATTAATTTAATCACTTGGAACCTTTTCTTTTCTTATATTATAAGCTTCATATTTGCATTGCTATTATTGCCATTTACTCTATTATCGATGTTCTATTATTTTTTAAAATTTAGGTTTTCATATGACTTAGATAAGTTCTTAAAGGATAGGGTAATAAGAACTTCAAAATTAACAAATGGTATTATTTATTGTAATAGAGTTAAGTTTAATAAATATTACTACGATTTTGATTTTAATGTCCATGCTAATTATGATGAAAATATTGATTCATATATTATAAATAGTGGAAAAACCGATTTAAATATAGTTGTTTTAGTAAATGGATTGCAAATTACAAATTTTGATTATGCTATAAAGTATAGTGAATTACATAAAGTATTAAATGAATACTGTAGAATAAATAATTACTTATTAGAAAGAGTTGATCCTAAATTTAGTTTACCATTATCTATCAGTGAAGATATTAAAGTTAGTTATAGTACAGTTAGAGCATTTGATGTAATTAGTGGAAATGAATTTATTCAAAGTGACAATATTTTAAAATCTAAAATTAGAGTTAAATTAAATTACCTAAAATATGAGATTGAAAGAGAAGTAGTATTAGCTAATATTATTAATACTAAATTCTTGGATAGAATCTGTGAAAAAGGAATATTTATAGTTGGTTTTGAAAACATAAAAAATTATATAAATGTTGATTATGACTATACTATTATTGAATCAAAATATGTAGATAGTTATGGTAATATCTTAGATTTTAATAATGGTAAAATTGAAGTGTCTTTATTTATTAATAAAATTCCTGAAAAAATATATACTTTTGAAGTTCATTTGTACTTAAATAAAAGAAACATAAAAAAATGCTTCCAAAAAGTAAACACACCAATTATTGATATTGAAAAAGATATATTTATACTAGATTCACAGTTAAAAATAAATGACCGAGTTAGTCTTGATTTAAACTGGTGTTTTGATGATAATGAAATAATACTAGATGATAAAGTATCTAAATATATTTGTTATAATAGTAATTTAAAATATTATAAATTTAGTGCTTATTGTTGGATTAATGGAATAAAACATCAAAGAAAATTTAAAGTAGTAAATCCAACAAGAGGTATTAAAAATGCTATGCTTTACGCATTTTCAATTATTGAAAATTCTTTAACTTACTTAAAGAGTATAGATAAAATTATTTACAGATCAGAAGAGTTAAATCAACAATTAATTAATAAAAAATCAAAAAACGTAAAATATGTTTTTCTTCCATTCATTGGTGTTAAATATATTAAGTTTATAAAGTTTAAATCTTTAAATAAAATGGTAATTAATTCAGCCGGAAAATTAACAAAGTCCCAAGAAAATACATGTTTATATAAAGTAACACTTTATCATAACTTATTTACTAAAGTAAAAATAAATGTTGAATTAAGAAAAGATTTATTATAAAGTAATACCCAACTGTATAGTTGGGTTTTTTTATTGTCTATCTATCTTTTTTCTGATAATTATGGTATAATTTTATTAGAAATAAAAAATATATATGACATAATATAGATTTTAAGAGGAGTTAACTTTGAATAAAAGAGTAAATGATATAGAGATATTAGCACCAGCAGGGACAAAGGAAGCCTTTATAAATGCTATTAACAATGGTGCAAATGCCGTTTATCTAGGAGGTAAAACTTTTAGTGCCAGAGCATATGCATCAAATTTTGATAATAATGATTTAATTGAAATTGTTGATTATGCTCATATAATGGGTGTGAAAGTATATGTTACAGTAAATACTTTAATCAAAGAAACAGAATTTGATGAGGCTGTTGAGTTTGTGAAATTCTTGTATGAGAACAATATTGATGGCGTAATCATGCAAGATTTTGGTCTAATTAGATATTGCTCACAAGTTTTTCCTGATTTAGAAATACATGCATCAACACAAATAAATTGTCATTCCGTAAAACAAGCATTGTTTTTAAAATCAATGGGAATTAAAAGAATCGTTGTTGCAAGAGAAATAGACATTAAAACGATTGAAGAAATTTGCAAGATTAAAGATATTGAAGTAGAAGTGTTTGTCCATGGAGCATTATGTGTATGTTATTCTGGAAACTGTTATATATCTAGCTTTGCTGGAAACAGAAGTGGAAATCGTGGAAGATGTGCCCAACCTTGTAGAAAGGGTTATAAGTTAGAAACTACTGAAGATGGTGTTGTTGATGAAGGGTATTTATTAAGCACTAAAGAATTAATGACAATTGATTTTATTCAAGATTTTGTAAATGCAGGAGTCAAATCATTCAAAATTGAAGGAAGAATGAAGCGTCCAGAATATGTTGGTGTTGTTGTAAGAAGTTATTATGAAGCCCTAAGAAAAGCTAATAATGATGTAAATAAAGAAAAAATGGCGGTTATGTTTAATCGTGAATTTACTAAAGGATTCATTAATAATGCCAATAATACTGAAATTACTAATATTAATACCCCAAACCATATAGGTATTAAAATTGGAAAAGTTGTAAAAGTTATTAAGAATTACGCGTACATTAAATTATCAAATGTGCTTCATAATAATGATAGTATTAGAATTGTTGGAAGTGTAGAAGATGCTATAACAATTAATGGAATAATTGTTAATGAAAAATTAGCTAAAGTTGGAAATATTGGCGATATCATTAAGGTAAGAACCCATGTTGAAGTAAACATTAATTCTGATGTTTTAAAAACAACTGATGCTTCTTTAATTGAAGAAATCAACAATGTTGTAAGTAAAAAGATCAAAATAAATGGTAAATTATATCTAGATAATGATTATATAATGTTAGAAATAACTGATGGAATTAATACAGTAGTATCAAAAACACAAGAGAAAAGTATACCATCAGATAATAAGGAATTCTATAAACGTATCATTGATCAAGTCAATAAAACATCATCAACACATTATGAATTTGAAAAATTAGAATGTCTTATTAAAGATAGATTTATTCAAATAAAACTATTGAATGAGATGAGAAGAAATGCTTTTGAGATGCTTGATAATTTACGTAAAGCCAAAAGGACAATTAGATTTTCAGATTATAAAGGCTTTATTCATAATGAAGATAATAGCAAAAATATCTATATAAAAGTAAGAGATAAGGCACAAAGGGATCAATTAATTAATTTAGGCATAGGAAATATTCTTGTGGAAAAGAAAGAATATAATATTGATAATGACAATATCATTTTAATAAATCCGAGAATTTCAAATGAAAATTCATTGGATTTATATGACTTTTCAAATTATGATATTTCTAGTGTTTATTTAAACTGCTTTAATTCTTATGCTCTAAACTTTCTTCATGAAAGAGGAGCAAAAATAATTGGATTATCAATTGAACTTTCTAAAGTTGAAATTGATAATGCTATTAAGGCTTACAAACTTAGATATGGAGTATACCCTAATGTAATGATGATGGTTTATGGTCATATCGAATTAATGATTACTAAACATTGTTTAATTAATAAAGCATTAGGTTTAGAAAAGAAGAATTGTAAGAAATGTTATGTGAAACAATACTATTTAAATGAAGGGGGAAACAGATTACCATTAATTGATGATGGTAACTGTAATTTGAAAGTATTAAGCACTAAACAACTAAACTTATTTTCAAAATTATCTGAATTAAAACAAATGAATATAAACAATATATTACTAGACTTTTCAATTGAGAAGGATATTGATGAAATTGTAAGAGGTTTTTACGAATCATTTATTAATGATAAGAATTATAAATTAACTATTGAGGATAGTCTAGGCCACTATCATGAAGGAGTTTTATAATGGCAAGAAAATGGTATAAGTTAGATAATGCTGCAAAAATTTTTCCTGCAGTTTCAAATTCGAAACGATCAAATGTTTTTCGTTTGTCATTTGAAATGGTTGATGAGGTAGATCCATTAGTTCTTCAAAAAGCCCTTGAATTAACAATTCAAAGATTTCCAATGCTTAAAGTAAAACTAAAAAAAGGATTGTTCTGGTTTTATTTTGAAGACAATGAAAACACACCAATAATTGAACCAGAAAGTCCTAATGTTTGTAGGATGTTTGTAAACCACAAAGAAAATAATGGATATAAATTTAGATTAAGTTATTTTGATAAAAGAATTGCCTTAGAAACTTTTCATTCCTTAACTGATGGAACTGGAGCATTAGAATTCTTAAAATCAATTGTGTATACGTATCTTACATTAAAAGATGTTCATATTGATTCCCAAGAAATACTAACAAATGAAGTAGAAGTAAATCGTGAAGAAATAACTGATTTCTTCAATACCCATTATAATCCTAAATTAAAAAACACAAGAAAAGAATATAAATCACTTAAATATACTGCTCCTCAATATGAGGATGATTGGATGGGTGTAATTGTCGGTACTTGTGATATTGGTGAACTTAAGGGCGTTGCTAAAAAGTTTAATTGCACAATAACGGAATTACTTGCAAGTTTAGTTATTTATAGTTGTTATCGTCGTCGTCATATTTTTGAAAATAAAGATAAACCATATACAATGTTTATTCCTGTAAATTTAAGAAGATTCTTCCCTTCTAAGACTCTTAGAAATTTTTCACTATATGTAAGAACTATGGTTGATTTTTCTAAGGAACACAGTTTTGAAAGTATCTTAGAAGTTGTAAAAAAAGATATGAAAGAGGAATTACAAAAAGAAACTCTACAAATGCGTTTCACATCCAATGTTAGAACAGAAAGAAATTTCGCATTACGTATAGCTCCTATCTTTATAAAACAATTTGCGATGAGAATAGGATATAATATCTTAGCTGATCAAATTCACTCCTTTAGTTTTTCAAATCTAGGTGTCTTTGGTTTGCCTGAAGAAATGAAAAAACATATTGATAAAGTCATCTTCACAACTGGTTGCAGTAAGAATACACCTGTAAATCTAGGTGCTATAACTTTCAATAATAAAATAACAATCACTTTCTCAAGTTATTTACTTGATAGAAGTATTCAAAAATATTTCTTTAGATTCTTAGCTAATGAAGGTGTAAACCTAACAATAGAAAGTAATGAGTTAGAGGTGTGACATGAAAAAATGTAGTAAATGTAAAGTTAATGTAAATTCACATCGTAAGACTTGTCCTCTATGTGGGCAAATACTAGACAATCCAAACAAAGAAACACAAACTATGTTATACCCACCATATAATAGTAATTCTAAAAAAATAAATTTATTTCTAAGAATATTATTATTCACATCAATTATTACTATTGTAATTTCACTATTAATAAATTTATTAACTAATCCTAAACATTTATGGTCAATATATGTAATAATTGGTGTCTTCTATGGACTAATATTAATTAGATCGACAATTATGAGTAAAAGTAATGTTGCTTTAAGACTAGTCATTCAAATGATTACATTATCAATAGTGGTTGTTGCTATTGAGGAATTATCGAATTCAGGATCATGGGCCCTTGATTATGTAATTCCATTTATCTGTATTGTAACAACACTATCAATAATTATAATTATTATTAGTAAACCAATGATATATTCAGATTATTTATTCTATTTACTAATTGCAGTAATAATTGGATTTGTACCATTAATCCTTTACTTTACTAAAATTGTAGATGTTTTATGGCCAAGTATATCTGCTGCAGGTGTTTCAATTATTACAATTTTTGGTATGATTTTCTTTGCTGATAGAGCGACTAAGGATGAATTAAAGAAAAGATTTCACTTATAACAATGCAAATGCATTGTTATTTTTTTACTTTTTGTAATTTTTTTAAAAAATATAGTGCAATTTTTTAAAAAATATTATATAATATAAGCATATGTAATCGTTTCCAAAGGAGGATAAAAGATGAGAGAATATCATGCTAGTTCGATTAGGAATATTGCAATCTTGGGACATTTAGGGAGTGGGAAAACATCACTTTCTGAGTCATTACTTTATGTGAGCGGGGCCATTGAAAAAAAAGGGGAAGTAGAAAGAAAAAACACAGTAAGTGACTACACCCAAGAAGAACAAAATAGACAAACTACATTGTCTGCAAGTTTAATTCCAGTTGAATGGAAAAATCACAAAATTAACTTTATAGACACACCAGGAAATGAAGAATTTATTGGTGAAGTCGAAAATGTTTTAGCTGTTGTGAAAGGTGCAATCTTAGTAATAGATGCATCAAAAGGTATTGAAGTAGGAACTGAAAGAGCATGGGATGAATTAAGAAACAGAAATATCCCAACTTTAATACTTGTAAATAAAATGGATAAAGAAAACATTAACTTTGAAAATATACTAGATAATATACGCGAAAAATTAGGTAAACGTGCAGCACCATTTTGCTGGCCATTAGGAAAGAGCATGGGCTTTGATGGATTTGCTAACGTTGTTGAAAAGAAAGCATTCATATTTGAAGATGGTAAAATCCGTCAAGGTGAAATCTATGCTGATAAAATGGAAATGGTTAATGAATTATATGGAAGAATTCAAGAAGCCGTTGCTGAAACTAGTGAAGAATTATTAGAAAAATATTTTAGTGAAGGATCACTATCTGAAGAAGAAATTAAAACTGGATTAAGAACTGGAACAGTAAATGGTGACATATATCCAGTATTAGTATCAGCTGTTACAAAAGATGTAGGTATTGAAACATTACTAGATATGGTAGTCGATTTCATGCCATCACCTCTAGATTTAAAACCTATTTCCGGAAAAAATCAAAAAGGTGAAGAAATTGTTCGTGAAACTAAAGATGATGCTCCATTATCTGCGTTTGTATTTAAAACAATTGTTGACCCATTTGTAGGAACAATTAATATGTTTAAGATCTATTCAGGTGTTGTAAGAGTTGGTCAAGAAGTTTACTTACCAGTTGAAGATAAGGTAATTAAAGTTCCTCAACTATTCTCATTAATGGGAAAAACACAAATTCCTGTGGATGTTGCTTATGCTGGTGATATCGTCGCAGTTGCAAAACTAACTGAACTTTACACTTCAGCAACTTTCTGTGATAAAAAATCACCAATTATATTTGAAAAAACTCCACATCCAACACCAACAATTTATCTTGCTGTAAATCCAAAGAACAAACAAGACGAAGAAAAAATCTCTGTTGCCTTACAAAAATTAGCTTTAGAAGATGAAACTTTTGAAACAAAGAGAAATCCTGAAACTGCCCAATTATTAATTGGTGGACAAGGTATGACTCATATTGGATATATTATTGATAAATTAAAAAATCAATTTAAAGTTGATGTTGATATAACTGATCCAAAAATTGTATATCGTGAAACAATTCGTTCGAAAACTGAAGCCCAAGGAAGACATAAAAAGCAATCTGGTGGCGCTGGACAATTTGGTGATGTATGGATTAAGTTTGAACCTTCTCAAAAAGAATTTGAATTTGCTGAAGATGTATTTGGTGGATCTGTTCCTAAAGGATACTTCCCAGCAGTTGAAAAAGGGTTAATAAAAGCATTAGAACATGGGCCACTTGCAGGATTTCCTGTAATAGGTGTTAAGGCTACATTATATGATGGAAGCTATCATCCAGTAGACTCTAATGAAATATCGTTTGTATTAGCTGCCGGACTTGCATTTAAAAATGCATCTGAGAAGTTAAAACTTGCAATTTTAGAACCAATTATGGAACTAGAAATTATTGTTAAATCGGAATATCTAGGAACAGTAATGGGTGATATGAATAAGAGAAGAGGCAGAATTTTAGGAACTGAGGATCTTGATGGTGGTAAAGTTAAAATCACAGCTGAAGTGCCTGAATCTGAAATTGTTAAGTATACTACTGAATTAAAAGCAATGACTCAAGCAAGTGGTAGATTCTCACGTAAATTTATAAGATACGAAGATGTACCAGAATTACAAACTAAAAAGATAATTGAAGAGTATAAAAAAGCATAAATTAATACTAAATTTATACGGTAATATTTTATAGAAGCATTAAAAAAAGACACTTATGAAAATATTTTTCTAAGTGTCTTTTTTATTAATAATTATAATTTTTTAAACTTTTAAAAATAGTAAAAAATATATTTCTGATTTTTAAACTTATAAAATTTAATAAAAAGTTTAAAAATTATGTTTTTTCTGACATTTTATGATATAATAAAAATATGGAAATTAAATATATTGTTGAAATAGAAAAAGCTATAATTAAAGATTATTTAAAAAATAAAGGTTGCTCTAGGACTTTACTAAGAAAAATTAGAGTTAATAATTGTCTATATGTGAATGGTGAGCTTAGGAAAAACCATGAAATGGTTTCAAGAGGAGACGAAATAATAATTAAAATCGAGGAAAAAATGAACCCCGATTTTTTAATAAATAAAAGTGATTTAGATATTTTATATGAAGATGAATATTTACTTATTGTTAATAAACCAAATAATCTTGCCATACAACCTTCAAGAAAACATCAATTTGATAACTTAATATCTGTAGCAGCCGCTTACTTTCATGAGCAAAATATTGATGCAAATATTCATGTTGTAAATCGCTTAGACTATAGTACAACAGGAATTGTTATTATTGCAAAGTCAGGGTATATGCACTTTGAGATGAGTAAATGTAATTTTGAAAAGAAATATCTATGTATAGTAAAGGGTATAATGGAAGAAAAGATAGGAAAAATCTGTTTACCAATAAAAAGAGTTACAGAAAAAAATATTTTAAGAATGGTTTCTCCTGATGGTCAAGAAGCTATTACATATTACAAAGTTATAAAAGAATATGATGATAGGACTTTACTTGAAGTAATTTTAGGAACGGGAAGAACCCATCAAATCCGTGTCCACATGTCTCATTTGGGTCATCCTTTAATTGGTGATGTTCTATATGGTGAACAAGCCGATAGATTATATCTACATTGTTATAATATGAAGTTTATTCATCCTATAACAAAACAAGAAATAAATATTATAAAATATCCAGAATGGATTAAGGAGCAATTATGCCTGATTTAGTAATGCATCATTACTTTGGAAAAAAAGTGTTTGAGAAATTAGATGAAGAAGTAAGGGAAAAAATAGATAATGTTAATCTATATGACTTTGCAACTGCAGGACCAGATCCGTTTTTCTTTGTAAAGTTTTTAAAAGGAAAAGAAAACAAAAAAAGTTTAGAATTTGGAAATTACATGCATAACAATAAGACTAGAGATTTCTTTATAGAATTAAATAAAGTATCTAAGAGTGAACCTAAAATGTTTAGTTATCTTGCTGGCTTTATATGTCACTATGCATTGGATGTAAAAGCACATCCATATGTATTTCATAAAACTGGATTATTTAAAAAGGATGATCCATCCAGTTTAAAGTATCGTGGACTTCATACAAAACTTGAAAGAGCAATGGATTCATATATTATCAAAGAAGGATATAAAAAAAATCCTAATAAATTTAAGATTAGTCAAGAAGTATTAACATTAAAAAAACTTGATAAATCATTAAAAAATGGTTTTGATACTGTTTATAAAAATGTCTTTAATAAAGATGATGGATTTAATCATGTTAATTCATCAGTAATATATCAAAGAAAATTTTATAAATTTGTATATGACCCACACGGAATAAAACAAAAACTA
>JAEYQM010000014.1 GCA_023410025.1 Bacillota bacterium | reverse complement strand
AAAAGATTTAATGATTTCTGTTCTTTTTGGTTAAATATCATATTTATAAAGTAGCATAAATATTGGCAATTGATATTCTAGTGGCAACACTACGTAAGCAACAGTCTTTTAAATTTATATAACTATCTACTTATATTATAGTTTTCAATTGATCAATTTTCAATAAATATTTGTTTTTTTTTATAAATATATTAATTATTCTTTTTAGTGCCTACTAATAATTTACCATTTTAACTTTTTAAATTTGCTTTTCTTTAATTTGTTTTGATATTAAATATACAATAACAACTAAATTGTTTTATATCTTTGAACTAATTTATATTAATAATTTTCTATTTTGTAAATAGGCCTAGTTAATAAATGTTGTAAACATTGTCTATTATAATAATGTATATATTAATTTTTTTTAAATTTCTTTTTAATAAAATGTCATTGTATTTTTTCTTAAATTATTATATAATGTTAATAGTGACTAAATAGTCACATGTTTTTATTCCTATACTCTTAACTCAATAGGTTAAGGTGGTGCAGCTAAACTCTGTTTTTCTGTATGCCGGGATACTAACTGGATAAAATTATCGGTGGTTCGAATCCACCCGTTTTGATGGAAACGTTGCGTAGTGGTTAATCGCTTTAGATTTTAATTAAAAAGAATTTAGTTTTGTCCAAACTCAATATTTCCTGTAAGGGTATTAACCTTACATAAAAAAGGCAAGTTGCTTTGTATAAATTAGGATACCGTAATTAAAATATGTTTGCCAACCATATGGTCCGCTTTCATAATTTAATACTAAATAATTTATCCGCAACTGCCTTGGAAATATTTTAAATTATTTAATTAATAAAAAGAAATATAAAGGAGGGAATTATGAAATACATTATTAAAAACAATCAATTGGGATTATACTTTAAAAAGCAAGTATTAAAAAAAGTATTACCAGTTGGTGAATATTCTTATTTAAAAAAATCAATAAAAGTTGTTATTGTGGATCAAAAGGAAGCTATTGAACGTTTTGATATTGATGTTCGAACTTTACAAAACAAAGAAATACTTAATACGACAACTATTCAAATAAAGGCAAATGAAATTGCAATTCATTATGTTGATGATTTATTTTACGAAGTTCTAACATCAGGAACATATTCTTTTTTTAATAATTCTTATAACCATACTTTCAAAATTATTAATACAATGAATGTTTTTGTTCCTGAGGATTTTGATTTTAGTATTTTTGAATTACCAAAGTTTATTAATCAAAATTCACGTTGTAATTTTGTTCAAAAACACATTATTGATGAAGGATTTAATGGTATTTTGAAAGTAAATGGAAAATATGAAAAAATCTTAACTCCAGGTAAATACTATTTCTTTTCTTATGTAAATAAAGTAGAAGTTAAATTAATTGACTTAAGAAATCAAGTTTTACAAGTTAGTGGTCAAGAGCTATTAACAAAAGATAAAGTTACTTTAAGAATGAATTTTGCCTTAACATTTAAAATTATTGATTCTTTAAAGGCGGCAACATTATTTGATAAATATGATGATCAAATATATTTATTAATGCAACTTGCTTTACGTGAATTTGTTTCTACAAAGACTCTTGATGAATTGCTTGCTGAAAAACATGAGATAGGTAAAGTCATTCTTGAAACTGTGAAAAATAAAGAAAATGACTTTGGAGCTATCTTTATTGAAGCTGGTTTAAAAGATATTATTCTTCCTGGTGATATTCGTGAAATACTAAATACAATATTAATTGCAGAAAAGCAAGCTTTAGCTAATGTAATTACAAGACGCGAAGAAACTGCATCAACTAGATCTTTACTTAACACAGCAAAATTAATGGAAGAAAATGAAACTTTATATAAACTTAAAGAATTAGAGTACTTAGAAAGAATTTGTGAAAAAGTAGGTAACATTTCACTTTCATCAAGTGGTGGAATCATTGAACAATTAAATGAACTATTAAAATCAACAAAGCACTAGTTTCTCTCGGAATTCTTAGCGGAGAAATGACAGGCGCAAAAATTCGGCAGAGAACTTGTTTACTCTGCCGATTTGTGTTATAATGATGCTAACGAAAAGCCTCGCTTCGAAAGGGAGGGAGCCTTAGGAGGCGTGCAACCTTATTGGTATGGGCTTTGCCCTGTGCCTTTGTAATACAAAGGAGAAACTTGCGATAAAAAAGGAGAATGATTATGAAAAACGTATCAAATTGGATCAATGCTATTTTGAAGGATAAAGTTGTCCCCATGGAGATTGTTGCTTTCTGCTTTAACCTTTATGAAGAAAGCGATGGCATCTGGTCTATGGAACTGGTGGGAACCACAAGATTTGATTTAGAGGACGAAGATTGGGCTTGCGATGAAGTAACTGATTTTGGCTCAAGAGATAATCTTTATAATTGGGAAATGGAATGTGAGTGGGAAGAAGCCTTGGAGTATATGGTGAATGAATTACAACAATATTTGTCAAGTGGCAAGTATGCTGAACTACTGAAATCCAAGTCAGGATTAGGCGTTGGATTTGTAGACGGCAATATAGAAATTTTGTATAGTAAATAATCAAAACCCCGACAGACTTAAAAAATCTGTCGGGGCTTATTATTTGTTTTCTATGTATCAAATTCTCGCCATCCGAGCAAACGGCTTCGTGATTTCTCCGTTAACTGTTCACGCGATTCCTAGTGCTTTTGTTTTATAAATTTAACTATTATATAATATTTAAGATAATACATTTTTCCAATACATCTTCGTTTGCTAATCTAAAATTTATCTTATCGATTTCTTAAGTAAATTCATACCCTATAAAATATACAAAATAATAAAAGATTCCTTATTTACCTGCAATAAAATGTTTTTTATTAATCTTTTATTAATTTACATTCCCCATATACCAAATATTTTATTTTGGATACTTTGAACTAAAAATAACTAAAACAGTACAAGCAAAAAATAAATATTATATTATTCCTAATTCAAT
>JAEYQM010000035.1 GCA_023410025.1 Bacillota bacterium | reverse complement strand
TAAATATGATATTTAACCAAAAAGAACAGAAATCATTAAATCTTTTGAAAAGGTATATAGATAAATTTTATTATATATTTAGAAAATAGAATAGTATAAATATATAAGTTTTGATTAAATGTTGAAGAAGGGGAAAACATGCCATCACCAGAAAAATTTAAACAAACTTTAGAGGATTCTAAATTGAGTCAAGAAATTATTAATGACATATATCATGGATTTGAAGAAGTAAAAACAAAAACGAGTAAAAAAATAAAATTTGATTACTTTAAACAAGCAATAGAAGTTATGAACTTAAAGATTCCAAAGGGAAAAGTAAAAGAGATCCTGGAATTGAATGCTTGTTGTAAAAGCGGTGTTCGTGAAAAAAAATCTAAAGAATTTGCATTAAAAAATTATAATCTTAATATTAATGAAAAAATAAAGATAATTAGTTCAAGACCGTATTTAAATATGGGAAGTGCTGAACTTGATGATAATATGTCACTAATTATTAATGCAGTATCATATCGTTCACAGGATAAATTTGAATGTGTTTGTCCTACAATAAGTAAAATTAAAAAAGATTATTCAATGCCACTTAAATACTGCTATTGCTGTGGTGGACATTTCAAATATCATTACGAAACCATGCTTGATTTAAAAATGAAATTAATTGAAATAATTTCATCTCCTCATGATACAGATGGACAAAAACCATGTGTATTTCGTTTTGAATTTTTAAGTGAGGATTAAATTATGGACTTAATTGAAAAGTATAAAATTATAATCAGTAAAATGAACAATATCGATTATGAAAGTATTTGGCAAGATTTTCATAAGTATAACATTGCTTTATATAATGATAATTATGTTTGTTATCAAGGAAGACTAATTCCAAAAACAAATGATTTTCTAGCAAACACATCAATTAAATACAATAATGAAATGATTGGAATATGGTATTTACAAGAAGAAATAGATGATGATATCCTTACATCTAAATTAATACATGAAACATTTCATGCCTTTCAAATGGAAAGTAAAGAGTCAAGATATCCTAATGAATTAGAAGCACTTATAAAATATAAATATGATTTAAGAAATCTTTCTTTAAAAAATCTTGAAAATAAACTTATTGTTGAGTTGATCGACACATTTAATAGAGCTAAATTCGATGAGTTGATGTATATTAGAAAAACTAGATTAGCATTATATCCTTATGAAGTAGAATATGAAATGAAAATAGAACAGATTGAAGGAACTGCAAATTATGTAGAGCTTGAGTCTTTAAAACAATTAAATTATAATAAATACCAAAACAAACTTAATCAAATGAAAAACACAATTTTAAATTGTAATAACTTATTTCCAGTTAGAATAATTTCATATGATGTTGGAGCTTTATTGATTAAAGTTTTAGTTGATAATTTATTAAATATAAACTTTCATTTTACTAATAATTACTATATAGATTATCTTTTAAACACAGATATCCCAGTTGTTCTAAATATTAAAGAGTCGGTAGTATTAAAAATAAAATTAAAAGAGTTCATCTCAGAAACTAGACGTTTAATTAAAAAATCGGTTACTGAAGAAAATTTAATTATTAAAGGAAATTTTAAATTGTTAGGTGTAAATGTTTATAATGCAAGATACTTAGATAATTTTATAATAACAGAATATTTTTTAATGTATAAAGAAAATAATGAAGATAAAATTTTAAATGGTGATTTTGTTGTAAAGGTTGATAATGATTTGATAATATCTGATGTATATAAATTAGTTAGATAAATTACTTTTATAAAAAAATTGGAGGTTTTAAAGTGAAAAAATTCTATGAAAAAAACGAATTATGGTTTGCAATTATATGTATAATAATCTATGTTGTTTTAATGGGTAATATTAGAAATAATTTTGGAGATGCAAGTTGGATTTCTGTATTGGTTCTAGTAGCATTGTCTACATTTATAACATTCTTTATAATTAAAAACAAATTAGGTAAAAAATATGGATTAATAGGATTATCAAATCCAAAAAAGTATTTATATTTTATTCCATTTATTCTACTTATATCAGTAAATCTATGGTTTGGCGTGACTATGCAATATGATTTAATACATCAAATATATGCAATTATTACAATGGCTTTAGTTGGATATATTGAGGAAATAATATTTCGAGGATTTTTATTTAAAGCAATTGAAAAAGACAGTATTAAGGAGGCTATTATAATATCTGCAGTTACGTTTGGAGTAGGACACATTATTAATATATTTACTGGTCATGCAACAATAGAGACTTTATTACAAATAATAAGTGCTATTTCCATAGGATTTGCATTTGTTTTGATTTTCTATAAGAGTAAAAGTTTACTTCCATGTATTATTACACATAGTTTAATAGATATATCATCAAAATTTTCTGTTGATAATGGTGGTTCAGCATCTGATTTTTGGAACTTTATTCCAGTTGTCTTTGTAATTGTTGTTGCAGGGGGTTATGCTTTATATCTTCTTAAAAAAGTAAAATAAATAAAATATATATTTTATAAACCATTATAAAAAAAGGAGTTACTTTATGGATACAAGAGATAAAATTATTACAAGTTTTTATAATCAAATTAATGAAGATATAAGATTAACTAAAACTAGACATGGGCAACTAGAGTATGCAACTACAATGCATTACATACATAAATACGCAAACCCTAATTCGAAAATTCTTGAAGTGGGTGCTGGAACAGGTAGATACTCAATTGCCCTTGCCTGTGAGGGAATGGATGTAACGGCAGTTGAACTTGTTGAAAGTAATTTAGAAGTATTAAAAAATAATAGTAAAGATATAAAATCGATTCAATCATATCAAGGTGATGCGACTAATCTAAGTAGATTTAAAGATAATACTTTTGATGTAACTTTAGTGTTAGGACCTCTATATCATCTTTATGAAAATGAAGAAGTAAATAAAGCAATTGATGAAGCAATTAGAGTTACTAAACAAGGTGGAATAATTATGTTTGCTTTTATATCTATATATGCAATTATGACTTCAAATTATTTGTTTGGTAATTGGAAAGATGGGTTAGATGAAAACTACACAAGTGATTATAAAGTTCGTCATTTTAAAGAACAATTATTTACAGGATATGATATTGTTGAATTTGAAAAATTGTTTGAGAATAAAAATGTTGAATGGATAACAACTGCAGGAACTGATGGAATACTTGAATCATTAGAACCAAGAAATGATTTTAAAATAACTGATTCCGATTTTATTTCTTTTATAAAATGGCATTTGAATTTTTGTGAAAAAAGGGAATTATTAGGACAAAACAATCATTTACTTTACATATGTAGAAAGAAATAAATACAAGTTATTAACAAATATAATATATAAATACTTAAAAAATTAATAAAAATTATAATATATATTTATATTTTAGATATTTATATTACTTTATAATTGTGATTACTCATTATCAAAAATGATTTATTACTAAAAATGATTATAAGAGCTTTGTAGAAAGCTCTTTTTTAATATATATATTTATATAGAAAATATAAATTATATAAGGCACAAACCTTTATCTCTAGTAAAATATGATATTATGTAGTATAATTGAAATATGTATTGTAGATTCTATAATGGAGGTAAAATAATGAAAATAGGTTTTATTGGCGTTGGTGTAATGGGTACACCAATGGTAAAGAATTTAAAAAAGGCTGGATTTGAAGTATATATATACGCAAGAAATATAAATAAAGTGAAACAACTTGAAAATGATGGTGTTGTCATTATTGAAACAATCAAAGAATTAGCATCTATGGTTGATGTGGTTATAACTATAGTAGGTATGCCTAGTGATGTAAAAGAAGTATATTTCGATAATGATAAGATCATTGCCAATGCCAAAAAGGGAACAGTTTTAATTGATATGACAACATCAAGCCCAAAACTTGCAAAAGAAATATATATAGAAAGCAATAAAAAAGGACTTTATAGTTTAGATGCTCCCGTAACTGGAGGCGATATAGGTGCAAAAAATGGCACACTAACAATATTTGTTGGTGGTGACTATGAAATATATGAAAAGTGTAAACCAATATTTGAAGCTATGGGTAAAGTAATATCATATGTTGGTGAATCTGGTAATGGACAACATGCTAAACTTGCAAATCAAATTGCAATTGCTGGTGCAATTAGTGCTATGACAGAATCAATCACTTATGGATTAGAATTTGGTTTAAATGTAAATGAATTAATCAAAGTGTGGGGAAGTGGAAGTGCTGGAAGTTGGCAAATGGTGAATATGGGTCCACGTGCTTTATGTGGTGATCTTGCACCTGGTTTTTTCATTAAACATTTTATAAAAGATATGAATCTTGCAATTGCTGAATTAAAAGATAAAAATATTAACTTCAAAATGTTAACACAGGTAAGGGATATGTTTGAAGAAATGAGTAGAAGAGGATATGAAAGCTTTGGTACTCAAGCAATTATTAATTATTATAAGGACATAGTTAAATAGTTCTATTTTAGGATTTTAGGTTTGATACATAAATCAAACCTTTTTTTATTTAGTAAAAGTTATTTATTTGACAAAACCAAAATTATTGCATATAATATATAAGTAATTGCTTATTAACTTATATGGTTTAAAAGTAATTAATTTAAAAATATAGAAAATGAGGAAATATAATATGAAAAAAATACTAATTGTAGGAGGGGTAGCTGGTGGAGCTACAGCTGCAGCGAGATTACGTCGTCTATCAGAAAAAGATGAAATAATTCTTTTTGAAAGAAATGAGTATATTTCATTTGCCAATTGTGGTTTACCTTATTATATTGGTGATGTTATTGAAGATCGATCTGATTTATTAGTTCAAACAGTAGA
>JAEYQM010000034.1 GCA_023410025.1 Bacillota bacterium | reverse complement strand
AAAATTATTACAATATGCCCATTTATTTTTTTAAGATATTAATCATATTTTAATGTGATTTTATATTTTTTCAATTTATACTTAGTTAATTAAAACTTTAGATAAATAAAATATTATTGACACAATTATTTTAGTAATCAAATTTTCAATTATAAATAACATTACTTTTATGGCAATTTGCGATAATACAATATTTGATAATTGTCTTCTATATTTAATTAATAAAGTTACTAGTATCTCTTTTGTTTTTTACCTTATGATCTATATCAAATTTATCACATATATTAAATAAAACTATTAACATAAAAAAAAAGTTTGATAACTTATAAAGTATCAAACCTGTTAATTATTATATTAAACAATTATTTTGCTATTTTAATAATTAAATCACACATTTTCTTAGAAAAATCTACTGGGTCTTTTAACTCAAATCCTTCAATTAACAATGCTTGCGAATATAATAGTTGAGCATATGTATTAATTTCAAGTGGATTTTCTAAATAAATCTTTTCTAATGCTTTAAAAATATCATGATTTGGATTAATTTCTAAGATTTTAGTTGCTTTTGGTTTTTCTTGATTTGGAAGGTTAGCAATTACTTTTTCCATCTCAAATGAAATTCCATCTTCACTTACTAAACATACAGGAGAATCAGTTAATCTCTTTGATAGAACAACATCACTTACCTCTTCTTTCAGAGAATCTTTAATTTTTTCAAGCAATGGCTTCTTAAGTTCTTTTAATTCTTCAAGTTTTTCCTTTTCTTCTTTATCTAGAAGATCTAAATCACCTTGATTAATTGATTTAAATTTCTTCTTATCATATTCTTGTAAGATATTTAATACAAATTCATCAACATCATCACTTAAGATTAATACATCATATCCTTGTTTCTTAATTAAATCCATTTGTGGCATTGCAAGAACTTGTTCTTTTGTCTTACCTGATGCATAATAGATAAACTCTTGATTTTCCTTCATTGCTTCAACATATTCTTTTAATGTTAACATCTTATCACTATTAACTGTGTTGTAAATAATTAAATCTTGAAGCAAATCTTTCTTTAATCCATAATCTTCGTAAATTCCAAATTTTAAATTAATACCGTATGATTTAAAGAATTCTAGATATTTATCAAAATCATTTTTTAATAAATCTTCTAATTTCTTAACTATTCTCTTTTCAACATTCTTAGCTATATCTGATAATTCTTTCGATTTTTGAAGAATTTCACGGCTAATATTTAAGCTTAAATCACTTGATTCAACAAGTCCCTTAATAAATCTTAAATAATCAGGAACAAGTTCTTTACATTTATCCATTATGAAGACATTCTTAGTATATAGTTGAAGTCCTTTTTCATATTTTTCCGAGTATAGATTATATGGTGGACGTTTTGGAATATAAATTAAAGCTGTGTACTCTAAATTTCCTTCAACCTTAATTAATAAATTAAGTAATGGATCTTCATAATCATAATATTTTTGTTTATAAAATTCATTTAATTCATCTTCTGTAATTTCATTCTTTGGTTTTTTCCAAATAGGTGTCATTGAATTAAGAGTTTCAATTGATAAAACATCTTCATATTCATCTTCTGTTCCTTCTTTTTTAACACTCTTTGAAACTTCCATTTTAATAGGATAACGTACATAATCTGAATATTTCTTTACTAAGTTTTTAATTTCCCATTCATCAAGGAATGTATCATATTCAAAATCTTCGGAATTTTCTCTTAAATATAGTGTAATTTCAGTTCCTGTAGTTTCTTTTTCAATTTCACTCACTTCATAAGAATCAGTTCCTTCAGATTTAAATAAGTAACCCTTTGTATCATATAAAGATCTTGTTCTTACCTCAACAAGTCCAGCCACCATAAATGAGGAATAGAATCCTACCCCAAATTGACCAATAATATCAATACTAGAGTCTTTTTCTTTCATCTTTTCAATAAATTCTAATGATCCACTCTTTGCAATTGTTCCTAAACTATCATTTAATTCATCATATGTCATACCGATACCATTATCAGTAATTTTTATAGTTCTGTTCTCTTTATTTACTTCTAAAAAGATTTCATAATCATTTTTCTTTGGTAAAACACTATCAGTAAGTGATAAATAGTGATATTTATCAATTGCATCGCTTGCATTTGAGATTAACTCCCTTAAAAATATTTCCTTATTTGTATATATCGAGTTAATCATCAAATTAAGTAGTCTTTTCGATTCAGTTTTAAATTGTTTTATTTCTGACATTATATTACCTCCTAAGATAACAATATTATACACTAATTTTTTGGCACTGTCAATATGCAAGTGCTAGATTTTTTAATAAAAAAATAGCATTTCTGCTATTTTCCATACATTAAATATAGAATATAATTAATAAATCTGTTAGGTAATAGTCTTTTTAGGAAAACTAATACTTTGTAACCAAATCCTACAGCAACTTTTACTGGTGGATTTTTCTTTTTAATTACTCTATAGATTGTTTTACTTACAACAATTGGATCAACACCATTTTGTTCATCCTTTTCCATTCTTTCAATTGATTTTTTAATTCTATCTTTATATAATTCATCACTTTCAATAACTGGTCTTGTACGATTTTTTGTGAAATTGGTTTTGGTATCTCCAGGTAAGACGGTTGAAACTTTAATTCCAAAAGGACGCAACTCTATTCTTAACCCTTCACTTAAAGCTGAAACACTATTTTTTGTCATTGAATAATATGTTTGGAAGGGAATTGTCAGTTCACCAGCAACACTTCCGATATTTACAATTGTTCCTTTTGATTTTCTTAAGTACTTTATCGCTTCTTGACAAACACCAACAACAGCAAAAACATTTAATTCGAAAATTTTACGTAATTCTTCAGGTGTTGAGTACTCAATAGCTCCACTTACACCCATACCAGCATTATTAATAACAACATCAATTCTATTTTCAATATTATAAATATACGCAAATACCTCTTTTACGTTTTCTAAATTTGTTACATCACATTTTAATGAAGTTATGTTTTCATCATTAATTGTATTTCTTGATAATCCATATACTTTATACCCTTTTTTATAAAGATATTTAGCTGTAGTTAATCCTATCCCACTTGATACTCCTGTTATTACAACAACTTTATTCATCTTGTCCTCCAATTAACTTATTACAAATATCTACTATTTCATCTATTGAATATTTAAAGTCATTATCACTTAAATTTCTTATTTTATCATTAGTTGTTTCTTTATTTTCCCTAAAAATTGCACATTTCAAATTACTTATATCCATTAAACACGCAACAACATTATTATCCATTACTTTAATAAACATTACTGTATATAATGTATTATTAATTCTTAC
The DNA here is from genome assembly GCA_023410025.1 of Bacillota bacterium. Taxonomy (GTDB): domain Bacteria; phylum Bacillota_I; class Bacilli_A; order ML615J-28; family CAG-698; genus JAEYQM01. The sequence goes on along the minus strand of JAEYQM010000034.1, from coordinate 3,363 downwards.
ATAAAAATTTTGACTATATTTATTAACATCAAATCTAGTTGATAAATATTGACCAATATAATTACCATTACTATACCACAAATAATGCTCATTGCTAACAAAAATCGCAATATATACATCAGCCTTTTTAACTTCTTTATAATTTGCAATAATTGATTCTTCTTTAAGTAATCTTAAAAGTTTCAATGATTGTTCACTTCTTTTAATTTTAAATGTTAATGTATTTGGGTCAACATCAAAAAATAGATTACAACCAATTAATTTCTTTCGGTTTAAAAACAAATAATTAGCGGCACTAGATTCTACCTTCCTACTAGAAAAATAATCCTGATAAATATCTAAACCCTCTACAATATCCTGTAATTCATTTCTAACTGCATCTATATAATATTGATTATTAAGGGTAAGTTTATCGATTAATCTTGGTATATTCTCAAACTTAATACCATCTATATAAACTTTACCAAAAACTTTGTTCATAAATATATATATTAAAGCACATGTAAATTCAAATTCGCTATTTTGAAGTAAGACTTGGTTAATATAGGATTGTGTTTTATTATTTCGAATAAATTCGTTAAATCTAAAAATATTTGAAATTATTAATGATTGAAATTCCTCAACACAACTATAATCAATGCTTTTCAATCTAGAAATATAAGCATAAAGATAGGGTTTATTAATCGGCATCATACTATTAAATATTAATATATCTGTTAAGTATGCAAATGCAGGTTTATATATTCCGTATGAACAAAATAGAGTTAATACTATTTGCGGATCTAAATACTCAAGTGCATCATAATTGTTTGTAAAAATAATTAATGGGACTGCCATTTCATTAAAAACAGGATCATCTATTTCTAGAATTTCTTCAATCATTTTTAATATCTTATCAATATTATTATTTTCAATATAATTTAAAAACTCATTTTGATAATTTTCAATAAAAATACTAACTTTTTGTTTTTTGATCTCATCTTTTATATCACATTTAGCAATTATTTCAAAAAATGAATTAAAATCACTAAACTCAATTTTTTTAACTTCATTTTCATATTTATCAATAACCTTTAGGAAACGTAATTTTTCTTTTTCTGATTCAACTTTGTTTTCTAAGTATAATGAATTTATATTTTTATTAATTAATGAATTAATTTCGTTTTCTTTTTTAAATCTTATTTCTTCTTCTTTAAGTTTTTGAACTAACAAAGATTTATGTTCTTCTAATATTTTTAAACAATCTTTTTTAAATTTTGATAGAAAAACACTAACTGAACATACTCGAATAGAATCAAATAATGTATCTTCACTTTCTAAAGAAACTAAATAACAATTATTCTTAGACACATTCATATGTTTTATATTGTCATTATACTTCTCAATATCATATTTTAATGTTCTTTTACCATCAATTTTATTTTCAATATAAAATATATTATCATTTAAGTAAATCACAATATCTAGTTCACGTTTTACCCCATCAATCTTAATAACTAGATTTTGATATATTCCATAGTCAGGATAATATCCCTGTTTTTCATAATTTAAGATTGCTTCTTCACATATTTTTGCCGTGTAATACTCAAACCACTTACCCTGTAAGAAAGCAATATGTTCTCCATTATATAAATATATTGTGTAACTGCCATGAAGAACAGTATAATCTTTAATAATTCTATGTTCTTTCATTTTATTAAGTGCTTTAGAAACGATATCATCATTTACCATTTTACTATTATACTTAACAATATAATTATCAATTAACTTAAAAGATTTTATTAATGGACCTAACTCTCCAAAGTGTTTATGAATATAATTAGATATATATTTATATGATGAATATATTTTTGAATCAACATCACTTAAGTTAATTATATTATAGTCACCATTAAATAAATTAAATCGTTTATTAATTTCATTAATTAAATATTCTCTTCTTGATTCGCTAATTCTATCAAACTCTTCACGAATTAAGTTTAGTCCTTCTTCGGGATCATAAATAAATTTATTATTATTGAATTTCTTTATAATATGATTATATAAAATGATTTCTTTTATATTATCATTATAATCTTCACTATGAGAAACATAAAACCTAATTTGACGTATATATTTAATTGCTTCTTTTTGGTAATATATTACAAGTTCATTTAAATCAATTAATGAAAAATACTTTAATAAATATTCAAAATTATTAAATAAACAATTTATCACCGAAAAATCATCAAAAAAGGAAAATCCATTTAAATCTTTATATTTATCTAAAAATAAACTAGAAAAGATAAGCTTATCTTCTGCATTAATAGAAGGAATATTTTCAATTTTATAATTATTATATAAACTAGCAAATTTGGAATAATCTATTGATTGTAAATAATCAAATTTACTTAAATACCCTTCATATAAATCAATTAATTCCTTATCTGATAAACCAGTCTTATTAAAATCAGCTGTTGTTCTAAGTCTAATAACCTTTCTTTTTCCAAGAATATAAAGTACTTCATCAATTAAATCCTCAACAACTAAATCATTAATTTCAGTTATTAAAAGTAATACATTATTACTTAATTTATCTTTTATAGCATTATAATTAATTATTTCTTCATTAAACTTAATCTCAATATCATAAATATAAAATCTTGAATTAATTACGTTAGAAATTATTTTTTTTATAGTGACAATTTCATCATTTTGGTATATAATATCACCGTACATATCAAAATATAGTAAATATTTAGGATTTGTAACTACCATTATTCATCACCCCAATTTACTCAATTATAACATAATAGTATAAAAGAGTAAAGATATTAAGGGGAATAAAAAGCATTAAAAAATATAAATTTTTTTAAAAAGTTGTTGCTTTTTTTTGCTTACTATAGTATAATGTTAGAGCGTGTGGGGAGCACAAAACTACTTACATGAGCATTGTGCGGGTGTGGCGGAACTGGCAGACGCGCTAGACTTAGGATCTAGTTCCTCGGAGTGCAGGTTCGATTCCTGTCACCCGCACCAATTTATACGGTCTCGTGGTGTAGTGGTTAACATGCCAGTCTGTCACACTGGAGATCGCGGGTTCAAGTCCCGTCGAGACCGCCATTTATGTGCGCCAGTAGCTCAATTGGATAGAGCGTTTGGCTACGGACCAAAAGGCTGTGGGTTCAAGTCCTGTCTGGCGTACCATTTTAATTAAATACTTATTAATTCGGGAAGTAGCTCAGTTTGGCAGAGCGCTTGGTTTGGGACCAAGATGTCGCAGGTTCAAATCCTGTTTTCCCGACCATGCGGGTATAGTTCAACGGCAGAACGTCAGCCTTCCAAGCTGAATATGCGAGTTCGATTCTCGTTACCCGCTCCATT
>JAEYQM010000027.1 GCA_023410025.1 Bacillota bacterium | reverse complement strand
CAGTTCCTTTTTTGATTAATTTCTTGTAAAATATTAAATTTAATAAGAATTTTTTATACTATTATATATTTATGTAAAAAAATATTGCTAATTTAGAATTTAATAAATGTAAAATAAAAATAAATGGTTTGTAAGAAGGATTTAAATAGAAAAAAATTATAATTTTTTCAAGTAATATTACTTTTATTAGTTTAGTATTTATTAATTATTTGCATATTAGATATTTACTAAATAAAAATCATTTTAAAACTAAAAAAATAATATAATAAAATATATATTTAATTAATATTGTAATTATATAAATAAAATTATATAATATTATCGATTTGATAATTAAAAATAAAAATAGAATCATAGAATTGAGGAGAAAATGAACAATTATTCAAAAAAAAGATATTTAAAAGATGCAATTATTTTATTAATTGTGGCAGCGTTATTGCCAACACTAGTTTTTAAATCGTTAGTTTCAGAGTATTTATTTATAAAGCCTTATTATATTAAAATGTTTTGTACCTTATTATCTATTGTACTTGTAATTAAATCAATTTTAAATATTTATAAATATATAAAGATGAGGAATGATTAAATTAAATCACAACAAAAGAAGATATATTAATTAGTGGACTTCAAAACCGAGACTTTATATCTAATTTAAAGTAAAATATTTAAAAATGACATATTATTTATATTTGTTTTAGATATGTTGAAAAGGGAAATAAATACCAGTCAAAACAATTACAAAATTAAATTTTAAAAATCATAATATTCTATATATGAATTATAATAATTTTTAGAGTTTAAAGAAATAATTTTAAAAATAAAACTTAATAATTTTTTTATAAATCAATTATGCAAATAATAAAGTTATTACTTTCGTTAAATCAAACTTCTATCAATATTTTATAAATATAAAAAATTGTAAAGATATAATAAATTACTTTAAAAAAAATAATGAAAGATATTTACCTTTATTTGTTCAAAATCAAAATATAATAACTTGGAGTATTTAATTAGTATCATTAATTTATGTTTTTTATGATTAAAACAATATGACCGTTTATTAATTTTAATAAATAATTATAAAATATTATGAGAAAGGTAAAAATATGTTTTTAAAACAATTATTAAAAAATGCTACAAGATTAATTTTTTCTATTCCTATTATAATTATAGGAATTATTTTTGAAGGTAATAGTTTTAGAGGTGTAATAGAGTTTATTAAAAGTATTTACTTTCCTATACTTCTTGTTATTATCCTTTTCATAATTACATATTATGAGGTTGTAAAAGCTAAACATGATTTGAAAAATGAAATGAATTTACAAAAGCAAAAATATTTAGTTTACTATGATAAGGTAAATGTAATAGTAGATAAAGAGATGTTTCAAAACGGAGAAATCTTTGTTACTAAAAATAAAATTTACATACATTATACATGGAAAAAAAATAATGGTAAAAGTGACTTTGATATTCTATTAGTTAATAAAATTATTGCTATTGAAGTTGAAAATAATTGTTATATTTTTGAATGTGTTTCAAAATATAAAGATAAGCTAAATATAAAGATTATAACTGTTAGTGATATTAAACGCTTAGCAAAGGCTTTAAATGGTTATATTTTAGAAGGTGTACCAAATTATAATGATTTGATTTTATAAGATATTAGTGTAATAGAAATAGAATCTTATCTTTTATCATTTTTTTATATATCTAATATATAATGTAGTATGAGAAAATGGAAAGTTTTATTTATATTAATATTAGCAATTGTTCTTTTTTTGATAAATTTTATTGGTGGATATTTTAGTAAAAGAGTTGATGTCTATGTAACTAACAAAGTAAGTGTCTATGGTCAACAAATTTTTGAACAGGCTCTTCGTGAAGAAGTGGTAAGTACAATTGATACAGATAGCTTAGTATACTTTCATAAAGATACTGATAATAATATTAAAAGTATTTATATTAACACAAAAACTGTTAATAACATATTAAGTAATGTATCACTATCTTTAAATAATAATATTAAAAAATTAACAGATGAAAAGTTATCATTACCATTTGGGATAATAATTAGTGAAACACTATTTTATAATCTTGGTCCAAATATTGATATAAATATAACACCAATTGGTAATATTAAAACTGATATTGTATCGATTGTAAAGCCATATGGGATAAATTCTAGTTTATTGGAAATTGGTTTGAAAATTGATATGAATTTTGCAACCATCATACCTTTAAAGAAAAATGTTACCAATTTAAATTTTGTTGTTCCAATTGTAATTGAAATAATTAATGGTGAGGTTCCTAGATATTACTATAATACTAATGATGTAATCCCATTTATTAACTACGATTAGATGAGCATAATTTTTCAAAATTTTAAAATATAGGGTATAATATATGTAGCCGGAGGAAGACATATGAACGATATTGAAATAATAGCTCAAGTGAAGAATATTTTAAAAAAGATAAGACCATATATTCAACACGATGGTGGCGACGTTGAATTCGTCGATTTTGTTGATGGCGTAGTATATGTTAAGATGTTAGGAGCTTGTGTAGGCTGTGCTAGTATCGATCTTACATTGAAAGATGGTATAGAAGCAATTTTAATTGAAGACGTACCGGGTGTTATAGCCGTTGATATTGTTGAGTAATAGTATCTTTTTTACTTTCCTTCTTCCCAAATTTATGTTATAATAAATTTAGGAAGAAGGTTTATTTTTATGGTAAAAAAAGGAGATATTGTATACGGCGTAATTACCAATATTATTGGCTATGGAGCCTTTGTAAGCGTCGGTGAATATAATGGGTTGATTCACATTTCAGAATTTTCTGATAACTACGTAAAAGATATAAATGACTATGTTGAAATAGGCGACAAAGTTAAATTAAAGGTAGTTGAGGTGGACGAAGAACGTAAACGTCTAAAACTTAGCTATAAGACTCTTAATAAGATTCGTGGAATAAAGGGGGAAATTCCAAAGTTTACAGTTGGGTTTAAAAGTTTACGCGACTTAATGCCTCAATTTATCAAAGAACAATTTGATAAAGAGGAATAAAATGAGTATAAGATTTGATTATAAATGCATACTTAACTTAATAAACAAAAGAGAAATAAATAACTATATCGATAAAGCACAAAAAGCAAAAGATATGGTCTTAAATAAAACCGGTGTTGGAAACGAGTTTCTAGGATGGGTCGATTATCCAAATCGAATTACCACTGAAGAAATAGAGAAAATCAATCTTGCAAGTAAAAAGATTAGGGATCAAAGTGAAGTATTATTAGTTATTGGTGTTGGTGGATCATATCTTGGTGCTAAAGCTGCAATTCAAATGATGTCAGGATATTTTCAAAAAAGAAGTGATCTTGAGATAATATTTGTTGGTAACTCTTTATCATCAACATATACCAAAGAAGTATATGATTATGTGAAAAACAAAAACTTTTCAATAAATGTCATTTCTAAATCAGGTACGACTACTGAACCAGCAATAGCTTTTCGAATTTTTAAAAAGCTTCTGATGGAAAAGTTTCCTAATAACTATAAAGAAAGAATATATGTTACAACTGATGCATTACAAGGAATATTAAGAAAACAAGCTGATACTGAAGGTTATACATCATTTTCTATTCCTGATGATATTGGTGGAAGATATTCAGTAATTACAGCAGTGGGTTTACTACCAATTGCTTGTGCAGGTATTGATATAAATGAGATTATTCGTGGTGCCAAGGATGCATATTCAGAATATTCATTAAAGGACTTTAAAGAAAATAATGCGATGCTTTATGCAGTCCTAAGAAATATTTTGTATACTAAGAATAGAACAGTAGAACTATTTGTATTATATGAACCAAAGTTTAGATTCTTAGGTGAATGGCTAAAACAACTATTTGCTGAATCAGAAGGTAAATTTGGTAAAGGGATATTCCCTGCAAGTGTAGTCTACTCAACAGACTTGCATTCAATGGGTCAATATGTTCAAGATGGAACAAGAAATATGTTTGAAACTGTTATTGAAGTTGATAATCCGGATTTAGATATATTTATTAATTATGAAGAAAATGATGATGATGGCTTAAATTATTTAGCTGATAAATCACTTGATTATGTTAATAAGCAATCAACAAAAGGGGTAGCAATTGCTCACTTAGAAGGATATGTTGGTACAATGTTTGTAAGTATAAAGGAAAACAGTCCATATTACTTTGGATACTTAGTATATTTCTTTATGTTTAGTGTTGCTGTAAGTGGATATATTTTAGGTGTTAACCCATTTGACCAAGATGGTGTTGAAAAATATAAGAAAAATATGTTTGCCCTTTTAGGTAAAAAGGGTTATGAACATATGCGAAATGAAGTTGCAAATAAAATTCCTCAAGAGTAAAAGACGTTTATACGTCTTTTTTAATTATTAGAGTCTATATATATTAATTTTGAATAAAATTAAATGGTGAAAATTATGAAAAAAATAACAATAATCTATTTAATTTTATTTGTAATAACGGGAATATTTTGCATTGAAATAAATGGTTCGATTAATAAGGATAATGGAACTGTGATATTTATTGATCCAGGTCATGGTGGAGTAGATGGCGGAGCAATAGGAAGTGATGGAACTTATGAAAAAGATATTACTTTAAGTATTGCCTTAAAACTAAGAGATATATTAATCCAAAATAATTATGTCGTAAAAATGACACGTCAAGAAGATACTGATTTAAGTACAAACCCTAAAAATAAAAAATCAAGTGATATTCATAGTCGTGTTAAAATGATTAATGAATCAAATGCTAATATTTATATAAGTATTCATGCAAATATTTATCCTTCAAAAAATGTTTTTGGAGCTCAAGTATTTTACAATGCATCATCTACTCAGTCAGGAATTCTTGCAAACAATATTCAAAGTTCCTTAATTCTAAATTTACTTAATACTTATAGGGTAAGCAAACCAATTAGTAATGTATACTTAGTTGATCATGTTGAAAAGATAGGATGTTTGGTTGAGGTTGGTTTCTTGTCAAATCAAAAAGATCTTGCAAATTTAAAAAATGAAATTTATCAGGAAAGGTTAGCTTATTATATTTATTTAGGTATATATGAGTATCTTACAAAATATTCACATAATAGTATATAATTTGTAAGATTTTGTGGTATAATTATAATATTAGATGGTGATTTTATGAAGAAAGAAATTAGAATTATAAATAGTCAAAAAATGATAGAGTTAGGGGCAAAAATCGGTTCGCAATTAAAGCCTAATATGGTTATTACCTTAGAAGGTGATTTAGGAGCTGGTAAGACGACCCTTACAAAAGGAATTGCAAGTGCAATTGGAGTAAAGGGTGTAGTTAACAGTCCAACCTTTACAATTATGAAAATATATGAAGGTAATTTAAAATTATTTCACTTAGATGTATACCGCATTGATAGTGATGATTTTGAACTTACTGAATACTTTGAAGATAATGGTGTTTGTGTAATTGAATGGGCAAATAATATAAAAGAACTTTTACCAAATGATTTATTACAAATTGAAATTAAAGATTTAGGTAACAATGAAAGACTTGTTACAATACATAGTGATAGTGAAATTTACAAAGAAATTATTGAGGTTTTATAATGAAAACAATGTTTATGGATACATCAACACAAAACCTATTTGTTGGTTTTTTTGAAGATAATAATATAATATATTATTATACACAGGCAGGAAATAATAATCATTCGGATTATTTACTTACCAATATTGAAAATGGATTAAAAGAACATGACTTAAAGGTAAGTGATTTTGATCGAATCATTGTAGGTATTGGCCCTGGGGCATACACTGGTTTAAGAGTTGGATTAACAGTTGCAAAGATGTTTAGTTGGACATTAAATATTCCTCTATACACAATTAGTAGTTTAGATATCTTATTTACTGGGGTTAAAAACGATGGAATTTATCCTGTAGCAACAAAAGCTAAAAAAGACTATGTATATAGTAAAGTTTTAGAAATTAAAAATGGAAATTATAATGTATTAAAAGAAGAAGTTTTTTTAGAAAAAACTTTATTCTTAGAATCATTAAAACAATATAATGTTACAAAATTTATTGATGAAAATAATTTTGAATTAAATTTATTAAATCTAGAAAGATTTATTACTAAAGTTGAAGATGTTACATTTCTTGAACCAAATTATCTTAGAGGTGAAATGTGAAATATAATATTCGTCAAATGACAATTGATGATATTAATGAAGTAATTGAAGGGGAAACAAAGGCGTTTGGTACTAGTTTAGGATATGATATGCTATATTCTGAACTTACCCTAAATCCCTATGCTAATTATTTCGTATTAGAAATCAATGGTCTAGTAAGAGGATATGTAGGTGTTTGGATTGAAGAAAACGCCGAAATTATTAATCTATATGTTGATGAAAAGTACCAAGGAAAAGGATTCGGAGGTATGTTAGTTGACTTAGTAATTAAATTATGTGAAATGTGTAAAGTAAAAGTATTGAGCCTCGAAGTAAGAAAAAGTAATGAGAGAGCCCAAAATTTATATAGTAAATTTGGTTTTATATTTAGTCATTATCGTTACAATTATTATGATAATGGTGAAGATGCAATTGTAATGATTAGAAATATTGAGGTGGAATAAATGATTGTTTTAGGCGTTGAAACAAGCTGTGATGAAACAGCGGTAGCAATAGTTAAAGATGGTAAAGAAATTTTATCAGATGTAGTATATACACAAATTAATATACATGAAAAGTATGGTGGAGTAGTACCAGAAGTTGCAAGTAGAAAACATGTTCAAAAATTTATATCAGTTTTTGATGAAGCACTAAAGAAAGCCAATCTTACTCCAAAAGATATTGATCTAGTTGCAGTTACAACTCATCCAGGATTAATTGGATCTTTACTTGTTGGTATTAATGCAGCAAGAAGCTTTGCTTTAGCTCATGGTATTAAATGTGTTGATGTTAATCACTTAACTGGACATATTTATGCAAACTACATTGAAAGTGATTTTACCTTCCCTCTGCTTGCTCTAGTTGTAAGTGGTGGACATACAGAATTAATATTAATGAAAGAACATTATGACTTCACAATTTTAGGTCAAACATTAGATGATGCTGTTGGTGAAGCATATGATAAAGTTGGACGAGTTATGGGCTTACCTTATCCAGGTGGAGTAAGAGTTGATAATCTAGCTCAAACAGGAAAACATACTTATAACTTACCTTTAGTTTATTTGGGAAATAATGATTATAATTTTAGTTTCTCAGGAATTAAATCATCAGTCCTTAACGTAATTAATCAAGCAAAAATGAAGGGTGAAGAAATAGTAGTTGAAGACTTATGTTGTTCATTCCAAGAATCAGTTGTAAAAGTATTAGTCGATAAAACTGTTAAAGCCGCTAAGGAATACAATGTAAAACATGTAATCATGGCTGGTGGCGTTGCTGCTAATAAAGGATTAAGAAAAGTTATGACTCAAGAAGTAAATAAACTTGAAGACGTAAAACTTACATATCCAAGTTTAAAATATTGCACAGATAACGCAGTTATGATTGCAGTTAGTGGATATTTCAAAGAAAAATTAGGTTTTTAAAATTAGGAAATATTTGGTTGATAAAAATTGGTATTATTAATCATTTCTAAACAATTGAAATAAAATGCAAAAAATGATATAATATAAAAAAGACCTATTGTGAGGTGAAGAAATTTGAATTTAGACTACTTAGTTATTCTTATTTTACTAACAATTATAATTACATGTACACTAGTTGGTCTTAAGAAGAGTCTATTATTATTTATTTCCCTTCTAATCTCATTTGCCTTCCCAATAGTAATTATAAAAATGTTTACTAAGTTATTAAATATTTCCATATTTAATAAGATTGGAAAAATTGTTTATGATGTTTTTAAATTCTTTACAGATTTAAAATTTGAAAATGCAAAAATATTTTTTGTTTTATTAGTTGGAGCAATTATACTATATTTAATAGTTAGATTAGTATTAAGTGTCTTTGATAGCAATAAATTTAAGAGTATAAAAAAAGATCTTTCAAAATCTTCAATGGGTTTAGGAGGAGTGTTTGGAATTTTTAATGGTTTTATGATTTCGTTTTATATAACAATATTAATGACCCTTTTATATCCAGTCGATAATACAACATTTATACTTAAACAATTTACTAAAATAATAGAAATACTTAGAATATTATAAAAAAGGGAGGGGTATGTATGGCTTTTCAATCACAAAGCATACGTGTATTTGATTTAGACGATATTAATGATAAAAAACGTATGAGTGTTTCAGATAGTCGTATCTTAGATCATGTTCCAGTAGAAATGGAACATAACGAAGATGGTATTAGTGATGATTTATTAAAGTTATTACATACAAATCCATTCTTGTATTACCCAACTAAAAACGAAATATTTGTTCCTTCAATTGAAGAGTTTTATGTAAAGGTAAATAATAATTCATTAGCGCTTGGATCTTTAATAAGAGGCGATGAATATAAAAAGGGAAAAAAGAAAGCATATGTAAAGAAAGCTTTTAAAAATTGGTATACTGATTTTTTAAATAATAAAAATAGAATATTAACTATTGAGGGTAGTGATGAATCTGTTAAGGCTTATTTATTCAATAAAATTGCTACTTATATCTTCCCTTTGTTAATTATTTTATTGTTTATTACTATATTTTTAGGTTATCAAACTGGACAAGCATGGACTCTTTTACAATCAAAAAGCTTTTATCCAAAAATACAAGCTGCCTTTACTCAAATCAATTCCCATAGCTGGTTTAAGGTGGTTACAGAAATTACCATGACTTTGATTTTTGTTGGATTTATTTACGGATTAATTTATAATAAACTATTAAATGACAATAGAAAATTAAATCTATATCGTGGAAAATTATTTGAAAGTTCAAAAAAGGTAATACAAAAAGATTTTAAAACTAAATTTGAATTTACAAAAAAATATTATTTAAAGAAAATAGGAGGTAAGGATAAAATGTTTGCTCCTCTTCCTATTCATAAAACTATACCAGCCAAAGTAAACTTAAAAGAAATTGAAGAGTTTACTAATGCTTATAAATTAAAATCTGCAAATTTAAAAGATAAGAAAACTATTTTAAATATTTTAAAATACATGACAGTTTATCTTTCAATGAGTGGAGCTTTGTTTATATTGGTCTATTCATTGTATTTTATAATAAAAAATTTCTTATAGTTAGGAGTACTTAATGGAAAATATAAAGGAAAAATTAAATAGCGAAGAAGTATTAAAAGTTAAATCAAAAGAAGATAAAAAGGTTCAATTACTTGAAGTACGCAAGGCTCAAGCAAATGAACTTGCAAGCCTTAAAGATGAAGATTTTTCTTTGATTGACGAGCTAAAAGATTTTAAGAGCAGCTTACTTAATGATGATTCTTTAACTGAAATTAAAGAAGATCAAAATAAAAAAGAACAAGTTCAAGAAACAGAAGACGATTTTTTACCAGGTCCACTAAAATTAAAACTAACTAAAGAAGAAAAAGCTATTTTAGAAGCAGAAAAGGCCAAAGAAAAAAATCGTTTAAATAAAGAAACGGATAAAGAAATTGAAAGACTTGCTAAGGGTTTTGATTTTGAATCAGAAAAAGAAAATGAACGCTTAGCTAAGGAAAAAGAGAAAGAAAAAGAACGCCTTGCTCGTGAAAAAGAAAAAGAGAAAGAACGTTTAGCAAAAGAAAAAGAGAAAGAAAAAGAAAAACAGCGCCTTCTTCGTGAAAAAGAAAAAGAGAAAGAACGTTTAGTAAAAGAAAAAGAGAAAGAAAAAGAAAAACAGCGTCTTGCTCGTGAAAAGGAAAAAGAGAAAGAACGTTTAGCTAAAGAAAAAGAGAAAGAAAAAGAAAAACAGCGTCTTCTTCGTGAAAAGGAAAAAGAGAAAGAACGTCTAGCTAGAGAAAAAGAGAAAGCAAAGGAAAAAGAACGTCTTCTTCGTGAAAAGGAAAAAGAAAAAGAACGCCTTGCTCGTGAAAAAGAAAAACTATCTCTAGGTAATCAAAAGAATATTGGACAAACTACATTTAAATTTGATCCGAGTTCTCTAGATAAGAAAAAAACTACTCCAAAAACTGCAACAACAAAACCAAAATCAACTAGTGATTTAAATAAAAAGGTTGGTAAAAATGGTCTAGTTGCTCCTGATGAAAATTCCTTCCAACAAGCAGCATTTAATTTTGAAAAACCAACTAAAGAAGAAATTAAGGTAGTTGAAGAAATACAACAAGCAAATGAAGTTTTAACTAATCCAGTTATTGAAACTAATGAAGTCAAGGAAGTTAAAGAGTCTGAAGTTGAAATTAAAGAAGTTATTGTTGAGGGAATAGAAGAAAACAATGAATTAACTTATTCTGAAGCAGCTGTACTTGAAGATGAAAAAGAAATTATTGAAGAACAAATTATAGAACAAGAAATTATTGAAGAACAAAAAGTACTAACTGAAGAAACTACGAAAGAAAATTTAGTTGAACTTGAAGAAACTTTAGAAGAGAAAATTGTTGTACTTGACGAAGTTATTCAAGACAATCCAGTTGTATCTGAAGATATTATCCAAGAAGAAAAACCAAAATTACTAGATGATTTACTTCAAAAGAAAGTTCTTGAATTTAATACTCCAAGTAAGAATACATATAGTGATGCTGAAGGCAAAGTTGTAATTGACAATCTTCAAAAATTACATGAACAAATTAAGGCTCAAAAACGTCTTGAAAGAGAATTGTTGGAACAAGAAGTTGAAAAAACACAACTTAAAGATAAGCAATTATTGTCTAAGTTAAGTCAACTTGAAGAAATGGCAAAGGTTGAAATTCCAGATACTAATTCTGAAGAAATTAAAATCCTTGAAGACACAGTTGATGAACTAAACGCTGAATTAGATGAATTATATGAAAAATATGAAAAATTAGTTAATACTACATATAATAGCGTCCCATTATTTGATCAAGATACTCTTGAATTAAATGTTGAAGTAATAAAGAATTTAGTAAATACTAATGATATTAATAGCCAAATTAAGAGACTTGAAGCTGAACTATCTGATTTAAACCAATTACATACGCAAAACATTAAAACAGTGATGCAAGCTAATAAATCAGAAATTGATATTCTAACAGTACAAATATCTGACTTAAATATTAGATTATCTGAAGCAAATAGTAATTTAAAAAATGAGAAAATGGCTAATGAATTAAAGGTTAGAAAATTAGTTGAATCTCATAATAAAGAAATTACTGAACTAAATAATAAGATTACTGAATTACAAAATGCTAATAAAGAATTAGTTAATATAAATCAAGATTTTTCTAATAATGAAACTCAACTAAAAATGTTATTACAAAACAATGTTGATCTTGAGGAATTGATTAATAAACTTAAAAATGAAAATCATGAATTAACTAATAAATTACAAAATCAAGATAATGAATTAACAGAATTGAAAAATGAAGTTAAAACAAAAGATGAAGAAGTATTTAATCTAAAAAATCAAGTTGCTGAATTAGAAAATAAAATCTTTGCTACTAATAAAATAGTTGATGAAGCTAAATCAAATGAAGTACTTGTATCAAGTTTTGAAGAAACTAGCTTAAAATTAATTAATCAAATTATTTCTAAAGATCAAACTATTTCAGAATTGAACATGAACAATCAATTATTACAAAATGAAGTAAAGGAAGCAAATCAAAAAGTTGAACAATATTTAGAAAGTCAAAAATTAATTGCTAATTTTGAGGAATTAAGTTTAAAACTAATAAACAAAATGGCAAGTAAAGAAACTGAAGTTTTAAATACAAAAAAACAGATTGAAGACCTTCGTTTAGTAGTTGAGGAAGCAACTAAAAACAGTAGTAAGAATCAAGATAATCAAAAATTAATTTCAGATTTTGAAGATCTTGGTGTAAAACTAATTAATAAATTGATTGAAAAAGAAAAAGAGATTTCATCATTATACAATAAAAATAATGATTTAAGTACAATGATTGAAATGGTTAATAAAACACAATCAACTCAAAATCAAAAATTAATTTCAGATTTTGAAGAATTAAGTATTAAATTAGTTAATAAACTAGTTCTTACAAATATTGAATTAAATTCTCTTAGAGAAGAAATTGCCAGTTTAAAAGGCCAAATGGCAACTAAAGAAGCTGAAGAAAAGAAAAATGCAATTGATAAATCACTTGTTTTCCAACAAACCTCTCAAGAAACGAGAAATCTTTTAGACCAAATAGATCTTAACAATAAAGAAATTAGTGAATTAAAAATTACAAATGAAAAACTAAGAAATGAAATTCATAAAATTAGTGATATTGAATTAAAGTATAATGACTTGATTGCTAAATTTGAAGCAAACAATAATTTATTTAGTAAGTTAGAAGATTATAACCGTAATAATATTGAAAAAATTCAAATTCTTGAAAATAATTTAAACGCAGTAATAAAACAAAAGAATGATTTAACTGAACAATTAGAACTTGCTAGAAATAGTAAAGAAGTTGTTGAAGATAAACCTCAAGTTGATTTATTAAATGTTAATAACGAAACAAAATTAATTCAAGATATTATTGATTCATACAATAAAGAAAAATCACTACTTACTTATCAATTCAATAATGAAATTAATAAATTAGAGATTGAAAAGAAATTTACAAATCTATCTGATGAATTTGGATTAATAGATCAAAAAATTCTTGAACTAGTAGTTGAGTATAGGAAAATTCAAAGACAACGCGATATTCAATTTCAAAAAGAGATTGCCGCATTAGATAAATCTTATTTTCAAAATGAAAATGAAGATGAAGAAATAGAATTTACTCCACCTACTGAAAGTGATATTCCAAGTGAACAATTCAACATAGATAGTTATCTTGAGGCAATTAATGAAATTGCAGTTGAAGATAATAAGATCGAAGAAATTTCTAAGGATATTGAAAAACATGAAGAAATAGTTAAAGTTGAAGAAGTTGTTCAAACTGAAGAAGAAACTGAAACTTCTGAAACTATTGAAGAACCTGTTCAAAATAATGCTCCACAAAAGAGTACAATAGTTTATAGTAGATATGACGATGAAATTGGTGGATTCCAAATCGTTGGTAAAATTGATCAAGAATACATTAACAAATTAAATTATAATCGTAAACTTCGTGCTTCTTTAGTTAATAAACAAAATGAAGAAAACGAACAATACAAACTTGATTGTGATAAGTTAATGAAAGTCCAAGAAGAATTAAATGAAAAGATTCGTCTTGTAAAACAAGAATTGGATAATCTTGAAGAAAACTATAAAAACAGTAAAGACCGTTCTTCAGAAAGAACAAAAGCTTATGAAAACGAAAAAACAAAACTTCGTTTAGAACTTGACAATCGTGAAGAAAAATTACGTAAAAACAAAGATGAAGATTTAAGAAGACTTGATTTAAGACATAAAAACATTATTGCTAATATAAATGATCAAATTAAACAATTAGATGATGAAGAGAAATCTTTAAAAGAATCTTATATAAATAAAAAACAAAAGAATTTAAATAAGTTTAATCGTGATAATGAATTATTAAAGAAATTAGAAGAAGAAAAGAATCGTGGAAATGAAACGATTGAAACATCTCAAGAAGTTGAAAATGTTAAAGATCAAGAAAGAGTTATTCTAAGTCAAGAAGATAAACGTAATTTAATATTTAAAGATATAAAAATAGAGACAGAAGATTTAAAATCAATTGAATTATCACATAAAGAAAAAGAACTAATTTCTTTATATAAAAAATATCATGATGTTGAAAGTAAATTAATAAATGAATACAGTGAAGTTAAATTATATAGCGAAAATAAAGCTGAACTTTACACATTTAAACAGTTATATGCTAAGCATCTTGATGAATTAAAAGATTTAAAACAATTAGTTTCAAGTAATGGTTCAAATGAGGAAATTAATAAACAAATCTACTCTTTACAAGTTCGTACTGATGATTTAAAAAATAAGATAGATTATCGTACAAGCATATTAGAAGGCATGAAGAATAAAAAGACAATTTGTGAATACATTAAATTAACAAATAAGATGGATCAAATAAGAGACTTATTATTAAAACATGCAAATAAAAGAAATGTAATTTAGGTAAAAATCGTGATAATTAAAATTAGTAAAGAATTGAGAAATATTCTACCTAATTTTGGGGTTCTAGCTTATACAATGGATGTTAAATATCAAGATTCAAACATCATTGAGAGCGCAATACAGGAATATGAAAAAAAAATTAAAGAGGAATATTCATTGGAGGAAATCTTGAATATTCCTCTTATTAAGGAAGCAAGAGATAGTTATAAAAAATTAGGTAAAGATCCTAGTAGATATCGTCTAGCTTGTGAATCCCTTTTACGTAGAATAGTAAAAGATAATAATTTATATCGCATCAACAATCTAGTTGATTGTGGAAATATTTTGTCAATAGATTTAAAGAGATCAACTGCTGTACTTGATTTAGAAAAAATTGAAGGAAATATTAATATTCGAATTGGTAAAGAGACGGATGAATATTATGGAATAGGTAGAGGATTACTAAATGTAAGTAATATCCCCTTATACTGTGATAATATTTCTCCATTTGGTTCACCTACTTCTGATACTCCTAGAACAATGGTAACAGAAAATACCAAATCAATCCTTTTAATGATTATTTGTTTTGGTAAATATGATGAACAAGAGTTATCAACAGTTGCAATTGATATGTTTGAAAAATATGCAAGTGGACAAAATATAAGAAAAATAGAAGTTATAGAAAGTGATAATTAGTATGGAAGAAATTTCAAATTTTATAAAAACAATAATGGCTAATGATTTAGAGAGTGGAAAAGTCGACAAAATTATGTGTCGATTCCCTCCTGAACCAAATGCATATTTACACATTGGTCATGCTCGTGCACTAGTTACAAATTTTGAATTAGCAAATAGTTTTAAAGGTACTACTAATTTACGTTTTGATGATACAAATCCAAGTAAAGAAGATGCAAGCTTTGTAGATGCAATCATTAAAGATATTAAATGGTTAGGATATGAACCTGCACAAATTCTTTATGGGTCAGACTATTTTGAAGAAACATATCAACTAGCTATTAAGCTAATTAAAAAAGGTTTAGCATTTGTTTGTGACTTATCACAAAAAGAAATGACTGAATATCGTGGCTCTTTAAATACTCCAGGAATTGAATCACCATATCGTAGTAGAAGTGTTGAAGAAAACTTAAAATTATTTGAAGAAATGCGTCAAGGTAAATATAAAGATGGTGAAAAAGTATTACGTGCAAAAATTGATATGGCTAGTCCAAATATCAACATGCGTGATCCAGTATTATATCGTATAATGAATATTCATCATCATCGTCAAGGCGATAAATGGTGTATTTTCCCAATGTATGACTTTGCTCATCCAATTCAAGATGCAATTGAAGGAATTACTCATTCACTTTGTAGCTTAGAATATGATAATCATCGTCCTTTATATGATTGGGTGGTGCGTGAATGTGAAATGAAAAATGTTCCACAACAAATTGAGTTTGGACGTTTAAACATTAATAACACAATTATGAGTAAAAGATATTTACGTCAACTTGTTGAAGGTGGAGTAGTAAATGGATATGATGATCCAAGAATGCCAACTCTAGCTGGTTTACGTAGAAGAGGATTTACACCTTCATCAATTAAAGCATTTATTCTTGCAACTGGACTTTCAAGAGTTAACTCAACTGTTGATAGTGATATGTTAGAACATTTCTTAAGAGAAGATTTAAAATTATCAACAAAACGTATTATGGCTGCTACAGATCCAATCAAAGTAGTAATAACTAACTATCCAGAAGATAAGATTGAATATTTAGATGCAATCAATAATCAAGAAAATGAAGAATTAGGAAAGAGAAAAATTGCTTTTTCAAAATATTTATATATTGAACGTGAAGATTTCACATTAGAAAAACCAAATAAACATTATAAGCGATTAGCTCTTGGTTTAGAAGTAAGATTATATCATGCATATTTCATCAAAGCCAATGATGTTGTTACTGATGAGACTGGAAAAATTACAGAAGTTCATTGTACATATGATCCACAAACATTAAGTGGAACTGGATTTAATGAAAGAAAACCAAATGGAACTATTGGGTTTGTTGAAGCAACAACAGCAATTCCGGCTACATTTAATAAATTCTCACAATTATTAGAAAGTGATGATTCTGAAATTGATTTATTAGATCGTATTAATAAGAATTCATGGGAAGTATGCACAGGATACATTGAAAATGGAGAATATAATCCATATGATCGTTTCCAATTTATTCGTGATGGATATTATGTAGTCGACCAAGATAGCACAAATGATAAACTTGTATTTAACCGTATTGTTTCTCTAAAATCTTCATTGAAAAACTAGGGTGATTAAATGACTTTAGAGAGTTTAAACGAGAAACAAAAAGAGGCTGCAACAATTATTGACGGTCCCGTCATGGTATTTGCAGGCGCTGGTAGTGGAAAAACTAGAACTCTAACTTACAGAATTGCTAATATGATTACGAAGGGAATAAACCCTTCTAACATATTAGCAATTACTTTCACTAATAAGGCTACAAATGAAATGCGTGAACGTTTGCTTGATTTAGTTGGATCTCAATCTACTTCCATCACCATTTCAACATTCCACTCTCTTTGCGCAAGCATTCTAAGAAAAGATATTCCAGCTTTAGGATATAGTCGTAATTTTCAAATTATTGATGATGAGGATCAACATAAAATAGTATCTGAACTTATTGATAATGCAAATGTAGATAAAAAGCAATTCACAACAAAATCAATATCAAAAAAAATAAATTATCATAAAATTTTTGAAACATTTCCAGACATTCAAGTTGAACGAAAGCTTATGGAAGCATATGAAAAGTTTATGAAAGAAAATAATTTATTAGATTTCCAAGATCTACTTATCAAGGTAAAAGATTTATTTGCTAATCATCCTGACATTCTTGCAAAGTATCAAAGAAAATATCAATATATTTTAGTTGATGAATTTCAGGATACTGATTTATTTCAGTATAATATTATTAAAATGCTTGCAAGGGTTCATCGTAATCTATTTGTTGTTGGTGATGATGATCAATCAATTTATGGATTTAGAGGAGCAAATTATAATAATATAAAATTATTTAAATCTGACTTTCCTGAACTGAAAACAATAATTCTTTCTCAAAATTATCGTTCAACACAAAAAATATTAGATGGGGCTAATAATTTAATTGCCAATAATATCGATAGAGAACAAAAAACATTATTCTCAGATATTAAAGGAACTGAAGAAGATGTTATTGTTCATCAAGCGAATGATCAAAATGAAGAAGTAGAATATGTTGTATCTAATATTTTAAAACTTATAAAAAAGGGATATGAATATAAAAATATTGCTGTTTTATATAGATCAAGTGTTCTATCAAGAAACTTTGAACTTGGATTTATTCAAAGTGATATTAGATATAAAATTTACGGTGGAATAAGTTATCTACGTCGAAAAGAAATTAAAGATATGATTGCTTATTTAAGATTAATTGTTAATAACAATGATCTTTTAAGTTTTAAAAGAGTAATTAATGAACCTACAAGAGGAATAGGCCTTAAATCAGTTGAGGCAGTAATTGAATATGCTAAGGATAAAAAGATAACTTTATTTGAGGCAATTGATGCTTCCGCCGAATACCTTCCATCAAGATCAAAAGTCTTAAATAACTTTAAAAAGATGATAATAGACTTTAATCAAAAATTAGATGAAACTGACCTTGTAGACTTATATTCAGAAATTCTTGAAGAAACTAAATATATTGAATCACTTGATGATGATACTAAAATAGAAAAAATGGAAAATCTTCAAGAATTTAAGAGTATTTTGTATTCTATTGAAAATAATGGTGAAATCGCAACAAGAACAGAAAAACTAATATCTGCTTTTGATGAAGCTATTTTATCTGACGATAAATTACAAAACCAAAGACAATCTCAAGATGGCGTTACCTTATCAACAATTCACTCTGTAAAGGGTCTAGAATTTGATGTTGTTTTCTTAGTTGGTTTAGAACGAGGAATATTTCCAAATGAGTTTAGAAGTGAAGATGAAATATCATTTGAAGAAGAACGTCGAATTGCTTATGTTGCTGTAACTCGTGCAAAGAAAAAATTATTCCTAACATGTGCAAAGAATCGTCTTCTTTATGGTAGTTATATACGTCATCAGCAATCACAATTCTTGCTTGAATTTATCAAGAACAATAATTTACCGAAAATTGAAGAGGTAAAAGATATTCTTAAAGAAAAGACAGAATTTGATATTAAAGAAAATAAAAAAGATACAAAATATTCAATTGGTGATATGGTAGTCCATACTGTATATGGTGAAGGAATAGTTGTATCTTTAGGTGATAATAATATGGGCAAAATCTGTTTTACAAAACAAGGTTTAATAAAAACTTTTGATATGACTCACCACACAATTTCTAAAAAATAAACATTACCTATAACAATTTTGAACTGTTATAGGTTTTTTAAATTTAAAAGTTGGGTATTTTATTAGCAAATTTGGTAAGTATAAATATATAGTAAATTGTTTAAAAATGTAGTAATTTGTGCTATAATTATATAAATGAGGTGTAATTATGAACATAAAAGAAAAGATATATCAACTAACTGAGGAACTAAATAAATACCGTTATGAATACTATATACTTGATAATCCGACAGTTGCTGATGAAGTATATGATGCAAAACTTAGAGAACTAGAAGCCTTAGAAAAACAATATCCAGACTTAATTATGCCTAATTCACCTACTAGAGAAGTTGGTTATTATGAAAAGGGAGTTTTAGATAAGGTTGTTTTTAAAAAGCCAATGCTTTCCCTAACAAATGCATTTAGTTATGATGAATTAAGAACATTTCATAATCGAATTATAAAGGAAAATATTTATCCAACATATACATGTGAACTTAAAATTGATGGAATTGCTTGTAACCTAATGTACAAAAAAGGTATACTTGCACTTGCTTCAACGCGTGGTAATGGTTTAGTAGGGGAAAATATAACTGAAAATATTAAAACAATAAAATCAATTCCTAGAATCTTAAAAGAAGAAATTGACATTGAGATTCGTGGTGAAGTATATATGCCAGTTGCTGTTTTTAATGAGTTAAATAATCAAAGAATGGCTAATGGTGAAGAAGAATTTAGAAATCCACGTAATGCCGCTGGAGGTTCTTTACGTCAACTTGATCCCAAAGTTACAGCTAGTCGTGGGCTTGATATGTTCTGTTTTCAAATTATTGATCCAGACAAATATAATTTAAGAACCCAAAAAGAATCATTAGAGTACTTACAAGATTTAGGATTTAAAGTAAATCCAAATTATCAATATTGTAAGACAATTGAAGAAGTAATTAATTATATTGAATCTTGGAAAGAACAACGTTTTGAACTTGAATATGATACTGATGGAATTGTAATAAAAGTAAATGAATTTAATTTACAAGAAGAATTAGGAGCAACAGTTAAGACCCCAAAATGGGCAACGGCTTATAAATTTCCAGCTATGGCTGTAGAAACAAAATTGCTAGATATAATCTACACAGTAGGTAGAACTGGAAACATTACACCTAATGCTGTATTAGATCCAGTTATGATTGCAGGATCATTAGTACAAAGAGCAACACTTAATAATGAAGACTTTGTTGTTCAAAGAGATATTAGAATTGGTGATACTCTTGTTGTTAGAAAAGCTGGAGAAATTATTCCAGAAATTGTTGGTGTTAATTTTGATAAACGAAAAAGCAATTCTAAAAAATTTGAAATGATTGAATATTGTCCAGAATGTCATAGCAAATTAGTAAGACGAGAACAAGAGGCATTACATTATTGTCTTAATAAAGATTGCGTAGGAAGAACCCTAGCATCTTTAGTATACTTTACTTCTAAAGCAGGAATGGATATTGATACATTTGGAGAAAAGATGGTTGAACAATTCTATAGATTAGGTTATTTAAATAAAATAACCGATGTTTATAGATTACATATTTATCGTGAAGAATTAATTCAGTTAGAAGGATTAGGTGTTAAAAGTATTGATACCCTTCTTCAAAATATTGAATCAAGTAAAAATAATTCTTTAGATAAAGTTATATCAGCATTAGGTATTAGATTTGTTGGAAGTAAAATTTCCAAATTACTTGCTAAAGAATTTAAGTCATTAGAAAATCTAATGAATGCAAAATATGATGATTTAATTAATATTAAAGAGGTAGGTACTTCAATTGCTGAAAGTATTTGTAGTTACTTTGAAGAAAATAAAGATTTAGTATTAGAATTAATTGATCTTGGTATAAATCCAATTGTAGAAGAAACGAAATCAGAAGGAATATTTACAGGAATGACAATTGTACTAACAGGTAAACTGGAAAAATTTACCCGTGATGAAGCAACTAGTCTAATTGAAAAAATGGGTGGGAATGTTACTTCATCAGTTAGTAAGAATACAAGTATGGTTTTATGTGGAAGTGATGCAGGAAGTAAGAAAGAAAAAGCATTGAAATTAGGAATTAGAATTGTCAGTGAAGATGAATTTATGGAGATGGTTAAATAATGCAAAAATATATATTAATAAAAGGGGCAAGAGAAAATAATTTAAAAAATATTGATCTTAAAATTCCTAAGGATAAACTTGTTGTTATGACAGGACTTTCAGGTAGTGGTAAAACATCACTTGCTTTTGATACAATTTATGCTGAAGGACAAAGAAGATATGTTGAAAGTTTGTCTGCATATGCCCGTCAATTCTTAGGTAATGCTAATAAGCCTGATGTCGATAGTATTGAGGGTTTATCACCAGCAATTGCCATAGATCAAAAAACAACAAACAAAAACCCACGATCTACGGTGGGTACTATTACGGAGATTCATGATTATCTTCGTTTGTTATATGCTCGAATTGGAAAGGCATATTGTCCAACTCATAATATTTTAATTGAATCAAAAACAATTGATCAAATTTGTAATAATATCTTTGAACACGATGAAGATTCTCATGTAACAATCCTTAGTCCAATTGTAAGTGGACAAAAGGGTCGTCATGAAAAAACATTGGAACTAGTTCAAAAAGAAGGATATACACGTGTTCGTATAGATAAACAAATGTATGATTTAAGTGAAGAAATAAATCTTGAAAAAAACAATCGTCATGATATTGATGTTGTAGTTGATAGAATTAAACTAAAAAAAGACTCAAGATCACGTTTATTTGCATCTGTTGAAGCAGCATTAAAAATATCAGAAGGTAGAGTAATTGTAATTGTTAACGGTCATGAACATACTTATAGTGAACATCTTGCATGTCCAATATGTGACTTTTCAATTCCTAAACTTGAGCCTCGTCTATTTTCATTTAACTCACCATTTGGTGCTTGTGATGAATGTAAGGGTCTAGGAGTACTTCAAAAAATTGATTATGATTTACTTGTTACTAATCCCGAAAAATCTATTAGAGATGGCGCAATTAGATATTTGAAGAATATTGTTGATACTGAAAATATTGAATGGCAAACATTCTTAATACTTGCCAAACATTATGATATCGATGTAGATAAACCATATTATCAATTAACAGACTTACAAAAAGAAGTAATTATGAATGGTTCAAAAGAACCTATTAATTATGAGATAACTACGAGAAGTTCTAATACTTTTAGAAAGCATAATTATATTGAAGGTATTGCTAGCCTAATTGAAAGAAGATTTAAAGAAACTTCATCAAGTTTTTCAAGAGAATATTATAATTCATATTTAAGTGATTATGAATGCCCTAAATGTAAGGGGAAGAAATTATCAGAAGTTGCTTTAAGTGTTTATGTTGGCAAATTAAATATTGATGATTTATCAAGATTATCTATTAGTGATGCATATGAATACTTAAAGAATCTTACACTTACTGAAAGTGAAAAATCAATTGCTACATTATTACTTAATGAAATTAAACAGAGATTAAATTTCTTAATTGAAGTTGGACTTGATTATTTGACTCTAAATCGTTCAGCAGGAACCCTATCTGGTGGTGAAGCACAAAGAATTCGATTAGCAACGCAAATAGGTTCAAGATTATCAGGTGTACTATATGTACTAGATGAACCTTCAATTGGATTACATCAAAGAGATAATGATAGATTAATTAATGCTTTAAAAAGCATGCGAGATTTAGGTAATACCTTAGTGGTTGTTGAACATGATGAAGATATTATGCGTCAATCTGATTATCTTGTTGACATTGGTCCTGGTGCTGGTGTTCATGGAGGATATGTCGTTGCTTGTGGAACTCCAGAAGAAGTTATGAATAATGAAAATAGTATTACTGGAAAATACTTATCAAAAAAATTGCAAATTTCAGTTCCTAAAGTAAGAAGAGAAGGTAATGGTAAATCAATAATCATTAAAAAAGCTTCTGAAAACAACTTAAAAAATATAGATGTTGAAATACCATTAGGTAAATTAGTATTAGTAACTGGTGTTAGTGGTAGTGGTAAATCTACATTAGTCAATGAAATATTGGTAAAAAGTCTTCAAAGAAAATTATACCGTTCTAAAGTTGTTCCGGGTAAATGTGAAGAAGTTTTAGGATTAGAAAATATTGATAGAATAATTGAAATAGATCAATCACCTATCGGTAGAACTCCAAGAAGTAATCCAGCAACCTATACAGCAGTTTTTGATGCTATTAGAGATTTGTTTGCGGAAACTCAAGAAGCAAAAATACGAGGATATAATCGTGGACGTTTTTCATTTAACGTTAAAGGTGGAAGATGTGAGAAATGTTGTGGAGATGGTTTAATTAAAATTGAAATGCATTTCTTACCAGATGTTTATGTTCCTTGTGAAGACTGTGGAGGAACTAGATATAACTCGGAAACTTTAGAAGTTAAATATAAAGGTAAATCAATTTATGATGTGTTAGAAATGACAGTTGAGGATGCTTGTACTTTTTTTGCAAATATCCCAACAATTACTCCAAAAATGGAAACACTTCGTGATGTAGGGTTAGGATATATTAAACTAGGACAAAATTCAACTACACTATCTGGTGGTGAAGCCCAAAGGGTTAAACTTGCTAGTGAATTATATAAGAAAATTACTCCACAAACTATATATGTTTTAGATGAACCAACAACAGGTTTACATAGTGAAGATATTAGACGTTTACTTGAAGTAATTAACTTCTTAGTAGATCAAGGTGCAACTGTATTAATTATTGAACATAATCTTGATGTTATAAAACAAGCTGACCACATTATTGATTTAGGGCCTGAAGGTGGATTCCGTGGTGGTAATGTTGTATTTACTGGAACAGTTGAAGACATCATAAAAGATGAAAATTCCTATACGGGAAAATATTTAAAAAGAGTAATAGAATAAGTATTATATAAAATAAGGAGTCAATTTACATTGACTTCTTATTTATTTATGTATGGAATATTAATTAATTGACTTGTTAAATATATACATGTTATAATTAAAACAGTAAATATTGGGTGTAAATTTATGAAAAAAATAATTTTAGTAGTTAGTTTATTATTTATAGTTTTTATTGTTAGTGGATGTGATTTTTATAAATATAAGGGTAATTATGTTGATTTATATACTGTTGCTGTAAATAGCATATTATGGAATAATGGTCATTCATATGGTGCAGATAGAGCGGTTAGTTCAGAAATCAAAATAATAGATAAAGATGAATATGGAAGAACATTATTCACTTATTATGAAAAATATTACGCTGGAGCAGAAATTTCTTTTTCATCATTAATAATATCACAAAAGACTGAAAGTGAAAATGTATATTATTATGAGGATCTAAATTATATTATAAAGAAACAAAAAAAATACGCTTTAGAATTAGAAGGGTTTACAACTGAAGAGGTAGAAAACTTAAAATTACAAAATGATTGGAATAAAGAAATTAGTTTAAATAAATGCATAAAAAAACAAATATCTAATTATAAACAAGATTATCCTAAATTATCAAAAGAAATAAAAAACAAAATAATTTCTGAGGTTGCTTATGAAGTTGATTATTATGATATTTTTATTAATTTCCTAACTGATGATTTAAATGGAAAGTTTATAGGATATGGAAACATAATGGTAGAAGAAGGAAAGAATATTTATTATATTTTTCTTGCAAAGATAGAGAACGAAGAGCTTAAAGAAATTAGTTTCTTAATTCCAACAGATGTTTATAATTATAAAAATGAATTAATTGATTTTAAGATAAGTAATAATTGGGTATACTAAAAAAATTAAATAATAATGCAAAATTTCGCTTAGAAAGTTGCATTTTTTATATTAATTTGATAATAAAATATAATCTTTACTTTATTAAATAATTTAAAAAAGTAAGAAAATAATAGCTAAAAAAATAGTGCTTTATTCTTTTTAAAATGAATTCAAAATAGTATGAAATATTTTCCTTTTATGGTATAATAATAATAACGTATGAAAAAAATCGTTATTTATATATTATTATTAGTTATTTATTTGCTTATGATAAAGCAAGTTGTTTATTCATTTGACGTGTTTTATGATGCCATATTTATAGTGTTAATTTTACTATTTTTTGTTTTTATGTATTGTGTGTATATAAAAAATAGATTGATGCAAATTATAACTTATATAATATGGCTATTATTTTTACTATTTTATAGGAAAGCTCAAAATGGTGTTAATTTTGATTTTTATCTATTGGATTGGATAAAACATATTGGAACTAATAAAACAATATTTGTGAATATCGTTGGTAATATTATTATATTTATTTTATTAGGGTATTATTTTCGAAATATATTATTAGGGCTTCTAATCATTGTAACTTTAGAAGCATTACAATATTATACGGGTAGAGGTATGTTTGACGTTGTTGATATATTTCTAAATTTACTCGGATATTTTATAGGAAGTTTAGGGGTCTATTTATGGATAATAACAAAAAAGAAAAGAAAAATAGAGAAGAAGAAGTGAAAAAGGCCAAAGAAGAAATTGAAAAAATAATTAGGGATGCCGAAGAACAATTAGGTGTTGATAAAAAAAGTATTAGGGTTATTAAGGTAAGATTACCTGAACCAACATTTAAATATATTGCTACTGAAGCTATAATTACATTGTTGCTAAATATAGTTCTAGTTATGGCGATTAGTGGCTATTTTAAATGGGCAAAATATTCATCATTATCAGATTTACTATATTTTGCAATTATTTTTTCTTTAATTGATATTGTATTAAGAAACATTATTAATTTTGTCTATCCAAGTCTTATTATAAAATCATTTGGTTTAATCAATCTTGTTCCACCATTGTTATCAATGTTTATTGTTGTAGTATTTACTGAATTTGTTGCAATCACATCAAATATCAATTTATTTATATTATTTATTTGTTTAATGATACTAAGAGTCTTTATAAGAAATTCAATCAATAATTTTAGGAGGTAACAAAATGGCTGAAAGAGTAACTGTAAGAGATTGTGTTGAAGAATTAAAAATGGAAATTATTAGTGGAGAAGAGTATTTAGATAGGGATATAACTAAATCAGTACTTTCTCGTCCTGGTGTTGAAATTTATGCTGATTATTTTACTTTTTATGAACATGATCGTATTCAAGTAATTGGAAGTAAAGAATTTAATTTATATACAATGTTATCCGAAGAAGAACAATTGGATAGACTTGTTAAGTTATTTGAGGGTAATCCTCCAGCATTTGTATTTACTAAACATGTATTAAATATTCCTGAAGTATTTATAGAAATGTCTAAAAAATATAAAATTCCTGTATTAAAATCACAATTAACAACAACTGCTTTAACTGGAGAATTATCTACATTTTTAACTGAAGCGGCTGCAATTCGTAAAAGTATTCATGGAGTTTTAATGGATGTTAATGGTGTTGGGGTCTTAATTCAAGGAAAGAGTTTTGTAGGTAAGAGTGAATCTGCTTTAGAATTATTATATCGCGGACATACACTAGTTAGTGATGATCGTGTAGATGTTTACCAATTAGAAATTGGAACTGTATTTGGTCAAACACCAAAAATGACTGAAAGATTAATGGAAGTCCGTGGAATTGGTTTAATTGATGTTGTTGATTTATTTGGTGTTAATGCTTTTAGAAAAAAGAAAAAAGTTATGTTAATCGTTGAACTTGTGAAATGGGAACAATCAGAAATGTATAACCGTTTAGGATTAGAAGAAGAAACTGAAAAGATTTTTGATACATTAATTCCTAAGGTTACAATTCCAGTACAACCAGGTAGAAATATTGCTACTTTAATTGAGGTTGCAGCTATGAACTGGCGTTTAAAAAGTTTTGGTAGAAATGTAGCCCAAGAGTTCGTTGAAAAATTAAATAGAGCAGTTAGAGGAGAGGGGAAAAAATGATGTTTTTATATAATCACTACGGTATAGAACCTCTTAATGATTATGTCATTAGGTTTTCTGATAGTATTGGTATTAAATGGTACGGTTTACTAATCGTAACAGGTGCAGTACTTGCATATTTATTAGCAACTTTAAATTTAAAGAAATTTAATATTAAAAAAGATGATTTATTAGATGGTTTTTTAATAGGTTTATTAATAGGAGTACTAGGGGCAAGACTTTGGTATGTATTATTTAATTTAGATCAATTTCAAAATCCACTTCACATAATTACTAGATTTACTGACGGTGGACTAGCAATCCATGGTGGAATATTTGCAGGATCAATTTTTGCTTATTTTTATTGTAAGAAGAAAAATATAAATCCATTTAAAATTGCTGAATTATTATTCCCTGGCTTCTTTATTGGTCAATCATTTGGACGTTGGGGTAATTTCTTTAATCAAGAAGCTCATGGTGGATTAGTTCCAGGATATCCAGATTTAGATATGCAAAGAGCATGGTTTGAAAAATGGGGATTCCCGGATTTTATAACAAATCAAATGTTTATAAATAAAACATGGGATTCTTCACATAGTTTAGCGGGATATTATCATCCTACATTCTTATATGAATCAGCTTGGAATATATTAGGCTTTTTAATCATAATTATAATGAGAAAATTTGTTAAGAAGTATTGGGTTGGAGATGCAATGTTCTTTTACCTTGCATGGTATTCATTTGGTCGTTTCTTTATTGAAGGTATGAGAACAGATTCAATGTATGCTGGAACTTTAAGAACAGCCCAAATCGTTTCTATATTACTATTTATTGCTGGTGTAGGTGGGTTTATTTTACGTAGAATTTATAAAGTATATCCTAAAGAATATATTGGATTTACTGAGGAGAATTAATGGTTATTGCATTTGACGTTGATGGAACGGTATTAGATACTTTTGATCATATAAGGGCAACTTATATTGAAGTATTTGAAAAATACATTCCTGATTATAAATATACTGAAGAACAAATTAAATCATTTTTTGGTCCGCCACTTCCTGATACTTTTATGAGTATAGTTGGCGACATTGAAAGAACTAACTTTTTGGTTGATAAATATCGAGAAATATCTATTAAAAATATGCATAAGTATTTAAAGGTATTTCCTGGAATAATTGATGCTTTAGAACATTTTAGAAAAAACGGATATAAACTAGCTGTTGTATCTAATAAACTAAAGGCAGCTATATTAGATGGATTTGAGATTGTCGGTATTACAAAATATTTTGATTATATAATTGGATATGATAGTGTTACTAATCCAAAACCAGATCCAGAGGGAATAAGAAAAATTGAAGAACATTTTAATGATAAATGTATCTTAGTTGGTGATTCAATATTTGATATTGAAACTGGTAAAAATGCCAATATTATCACAGTAGGTGTAACATGGGCTCTTACATCAAAAGAACAGTTACAAAATGCTGGCGCAGATTATGTCATTGATAATATTGAAGAACTTATTGAAATTGTAAAGGAGTTATAGACATGTATGATGCTATAATAATTGGTGCAGGACCTGCAGGGTTAACTGCAGCAATATATTTATTACGAAGCAATTTAAAAGTTGCACTAATTGAAGAATCTGCTCCTGGTGGACAAATGGGTAATACTTACAAGATTGATAATTATCCAGGTCATGAGTCAATTGAAGGGTTTGCTCTTGCAACTAACATGTATATGCAAGCTATTAATTTAGGTGCTGAACATATTGGCGATAGAGCAATGGATATTATTCAAACTGATTTCGGATTTATTGTTAAATTATCTGAAAGTGAGATTAAAGGTAAAAACATTATTGTTGCAACCGGTATGAAAAATAGAAAACTTGGTATTCCAAGTGAGACAAAATATGCAGGTAGAGGTATTTCATGGTGTGCTATATGTGATGGTAATTTCTATAAAGGTAAAGATGTTGCTGTTTTAGGTGGCGGAACATCAGCCTTGGAAGAAAGTTTATATCTTTCAAGAATTACAAATGTTGTATATATAATTCACCGTCGTAATGAATTTCGTGGAGAAAAATATATCCTTGATCAAGTAAAAGCAACTCCAAATATTAAGTTTATTTTAAATGATGAGGTTGAAGAATTTCAAGGTGATCAATTCTTAAAGTCCGT
Source organism: Bacillota bacterium (assembly GCA_023410025.1). Classification (GTDB taxonomy): domain Bacteria; phylum Bacillota_I; class Bacilli_A; order ML615J-28; family CAG-698; genus JAEYQM01. The sequence continues at coordinate 8,051 of JAEYQM010000027.1, read as the reverse complement.
TTTATTAAAGAGTGGAAAAATAATTGATGTTGAAGGTGTCTTTGAATATATTGGTTATTTACCAAATTCTGAAATTGTAAGGAAGTTTAATATAACTGATGAAAATGGTTATATAATAGTTGATGAAAATTTTGAAACAAGTATTCCAGGAATATTTGCTGCCGGTGATATTGTTAGAAAAAATGTTAGACAAATTGTTACTGCTGTTAATGATGGTGCAATTGCCGCATTAAGCATTGCCAAGAAAAGATAATAATATGTCATTCTCGCAAGAAGTAAAAAAAGAGATAACAACCGTTGAGACTAGTTTAGAAGGTTATAAAGCAGAACTTTATGGAATTTCTAAATTAAAGTCTAATTTAGTGTTATCAAATCGTTTGCTTGACTTAGAATATGTAACTAATAATATTACCATAGCAAGGCGCATTGTTACCCTTTTAAAGAAAATATTTGGGGCAGATGTTGAAATATTAACGAAGGAACAAAACAAATTAGATTATAAAAAATTATATTATATTACTGTTAAGGGGAAAGCTAAAGAAATATTAACTGAACTTGATATCCTAGATGAGAATTTTAACTTTAAAGAAGATATATCGCCAATTTATGATAATCAAAAATCATCAGTTTTAAGAGGTATGTTTTTAGCTCGTGGATCAATTAATGATCCTAATAAGTCACACTATCATTTGGAAATTGTATGTAATGAGGATAGTGAATGTCAGTATATAATGAATACTCTTTCTGATTTTGGTATTGCTCCAAAAATGATTGAAAGAAGAAAAGGTCTAGTTGTATATTTAAAGAAGTCAGAGCATATTGGTGATTTTCTAAAATTTATTGGAGCGACAAGTCTTTTATTTTATTTTGAAAATGAAAGAATTAAAAGAGATTTAAACAATGTGGTTAACCGAGTGATGAATTGCGATGTTGCTAATACTGACCGCATATTAAAAACTGCTTCAAGACAACTTGAAACAATTGAACTAATTGAAAGTAAAATGGACATAACTACACTATCACAAAGATTACAGGATGCAATCTATTTAAGAAAAGAAAATCCTGATTCATCACTTAGTGAATTAAGTGAAATTAGTGAAGACTTAATTGGTAAAAACATTTCTAAATCAGGACTAAGTCATTGTTTTAAAGACCTAGATAATATTGCGTTAGGATTAAAAAAATAAGAGCTATAGCTCTTATTTTATATCTTTAAAATCAAAGAATTCATTTATTTCTACTTGAAAGTAATTAGCAAGTCTAACAAGGCTTCTCATGCTGACATTGTTTTCCCCATTTTCAATTCGGGAAACTTGAGTACGATGAATATTAGCACAAAATGATAGTTCTTCTTGGGATATACCTTTTTCTTCACGTAACATTTTAACTTTTTGACCAATTTTCCATAAAAGATCATTTAATTTTTTTTCTTCTGCTTTTGTTTCCATATGTACCACCTATGTTACTATAATAGAAAAAAATGAATTTCATTTCAACAGCACAAATGTGTCAAAAGGAGATTATTATGGCAAGAATTGGAGTAGACATAGTTTTTAATAGTAGATTTGCTGAATTTGTTGATGATTATAAAAAATTATCAAGAATTTTATCAGTAGAGGAACTTGAATACTATTCAACAATTAAAAATGAAAAAAGGAAATTAGAATACATTGCTAGTCGTTTTGCTGCTAAGGAAGCCTTATTTAAAGCAGGAATTACAGAAAATTTTAATTCAATTTCAATATTAAACGACGAAACAGGAAAACCCGTAGTAATATGTAATTCATTAAAACCTATTGATATTAGTATAAGTCACGAGACTGAGTATTCAATAGCCTTTGTTATAATTATATAAAAAAAAGATGCTCTGCATCTTTTTTTAAATTGTGTCGTCAAACAAGCAAGATATACTAATTATCCCAGCAACACCAACTAATGTATAGATTATTCTGGAAACAACAATACTAATATTATCAAAAATAAAAGCGACAAGATTAAAATTGAAAATTCCAACTAGTCCCCAGTTTAGTGCTCCTATAATGACAATAACTAGTGCGATTTTTTGTAATACATGCATTTTAAAAACCTCCTTGTTTACAAATATTGTTTGCATAGAAGTAGTTTTTATACATAATTACCAATATTTAAACATAATATTATGTGTAGAGGTGTAATATGAAAAAAATACTAATCCTTTTAGTTATGATATTTGTTTTATTTGGGTGTAAGAAGAATAAGTCGATTGAACAGGATTTCTTGAAAAACCTAACAAATATTAGAAGTTACAAAGCTGAAGGTTTGATGGAAACATTTTATGACGATGATCGTAAGCAAAGTGAATTTACAGTTTTATATAAATCACCAGATTTATATAAAGTAGTAATTAAAAATGTTGAGAGTGAAGATCAACAAATAATTTTAAAGAATAAAGATGGAGTTCATGTATTAATTCCTTCTGTAAATAAAACATTTAAAATTAATAGTAATTGGCCTAACAGTTCTAGTTATCCATATTTACTTCAATCGCTTGCTAAAGATATTGCTAATGAGGAAAATATCGTTAAGATAACTAATGAAAAAACAACTGAAATTGAAACTGATACTTTTATGCATACTAATAAAAACATTGTAAAACAAAAAATTATATTTGATAATGAGACTTTAATACCTTCAGAAGTTAAAGTTTATAATAAAGCTGATGAATTATATATTAGAGTTTTATTTGAAAATATTGAATTAGATTATAATATTAATGATGAAGAATTTAAGATTGATTCAACTATTGCCAAGATTAGGGAGTCTTATGGAGAAGAAGGAATTGTCTTTTCTGATAGAGCCTTTAGTATGCCAGGTTATTTTCCAGAAGGTAGTAGTCTTAATAGTCAAATTACTAATTCTCAAAGAGCAATCATGAAATTCTCTGGAACATATGGATTTACAATAATTCAAGAATATGTTGATGATGCTGAAGTTATCTCTAGTTGGGAAGAAGAAGGCAGTGCTGTAATGGTATTTGGTAGTGTTGGTGTATTAACTGATCATTATTTAAAGTTTGTTTATGAAGGAATAATTTATACACTTGCATCCCAAGATATTAATGTTGATGAATTAATGAAGGTTGCCGCAAGCTATATGGTACCTTCTGAAAAATAAAGTTTTAAAAAGTCTTGATTATAAGACTTTTTTTTAGTATAATAAAGTAGTCTATTTTATGACATGTTGTCAGAAGGGAGTTAGTTTTTAAAGTCTCACTTAAAAACAAAATGTATGAGTAAAGATGTAAGAAAAATTAAAAACTTTAAGTTGAAACTTATTAGCTTTTGGGCTTTAATAGGTTTGTTTACGGTCGCTTTTGTTGCAATTGTTGTTGTGCTTTTCGTAGAATCTAGACCTCTTGAGGACTATGATGACATAAAAAAGGCTAAGCTAACTTTAGTTGGCAGTGAAATTTTTAATAATAAACAAGCTAGTGATTATTTTGTATATATCTATACATCGGATTTAGATAATAGTAAGGTAGACACATTTAAAGCTGAAGAATTAAAACCAATTATTTTTAATTATTTTAATTTCGTAAAAGTAAATTCAAGAAAAGATGGTATCGTACCAATATTCGGGTTTGACGTTCGAAACTATAATAATCGACAAGTTGTCGGTTCTACTAATTCTTCTATTGAACTAAGTGGATTTGAAAACTTTCAAGTAAAAGAATCTGACTTACCAATGTTAATAAGAGTTATAGATGGTTCAATACAAACACGTAATATAACAAGTAACGATATTCAAAAATCCCTTCAAACAGTTACTTCTAGTTTCAAAAGCGTAAGTTTTGATATGGTGTTACCTAAAAAAGAGGATCTATTTTACTTATAAGTAATCTTTTCAAAAATCAAAAAATAACTTGACAAACAAAAGAAGAGAGTGTATCATATTTTATGCGTGGAGCAGTACTCAAGCGGCTGAAGAGGTGCCTCTGCTAAGGGCATAGACCGGGGAACTGGTGCGAGGGTTCAAATCCCTCCTGCTCCGCCATTTTGTTCATTTTCTTGTAATAAAGTACGAAATTTAAATTTGTTGAAATAAGTTGGTGATTATTATCATCAACTTTTATTTTTCTATTGAAAGGACTAAGAAAAATGGGTAAAAAACTAATTGAATTAATTAATATTACAAAGTCATATGATGATGAAGTTGTAGTAGATAATTTAAATTTATATATAAATGAGAATGAATTCATTACTCTTCTTGGACCAAGTGGTTGTGGTAAAACAACTACTTTAAGAATGATTGGTGGCTTTGAAACACCAGATCAAGGTGAAATAATTTTAAATGGTGAGGTAGTAAATAATTTACCAGCATATCAAAGACCAATTAATACGGTTTTTCAAAGATATGCATTATTTCCTCATTTAAATGTCTATGATAATGTTGCTTTCGGATTACGTAATTTTAACCGTCAATTTGAAGATTTAAAAAGTAATGTTCGTAAAACCTATGAAGAAGAAAAAAAATCTTTAACATTGAAATTAAAAAATAATGGTTTATCTAAAACTGAAAAGTATGAGATTAAAGATAGACTTGATGAAATTAAGAGAGAAATTATTTCGAAAATTCATGAAGAAAAAAACAAATTAATTGAACTTAAATATAAAGATATTGAAGAAAGATATACTCGTAAAATAGAAAACCTAGAAAAACTTATTCAAGAGGAAGAAGCAAAAACTGAACAAGTTGAAAATGCTAAGAATAAACTTGAAGAGTTATATGAAATTATTAATGAAGAAATTAAAAACAATAAATTATCTAAGAATAAAGTATATAATAAATATGATAAAGAATTAAAAGCATTAAAATATGTAGCTGAAGAACATAAATTAGTTTCTTTACAAAATGAATTAAAACTTACTAATAAACGTCGTTTAGAAGAAGAAAAGATGGCTAAGTCATTAATGATGAGTAAACATCATATTGATGAAGCTGTAATGGATGTTTTAAAATTAGTTAAGCTTGAAGGTTTTGAAAAAAGAAAAATTAATAGTTTAAGCGGTGGACAACAACAAAGAGTTGCTATAGCTCGTGCCGTTGTTAATAAACCAAAAATCTTATTACTTGATGAACCTCTTGCAGCTTTAGATTTAAAACTTCGTCAAAACATGCAATATGAATTAAAAGAAATGCAAAGACAATTAGGTATTACATTTGTTTTTGTTACTCATGATCAAGAAGAGGCATTAACAATGTCAGATACTATTGTTGTTATGAACAAAGGTGTCATCCAACAAATTGGTACTCCTGAGGATATCTATAATGAACCAAAAAATCGCTTTGTAGCAAGTTTTATTGGGGAGAGCAATATAATTAGGGGTGTCTATAAAGGAAACAAACAAGTTGAATTTATGGGGTCAGTATTTGAATGTGTTGATGATAATTTTAGTGCTGGTGAAATATGTGATGTTGTAATTAGACCAGAAGACTTTGATATTGTTCCATTAGAAAAAGCAAAGATTAAAGGCATAGTTGATGCTATAACATTTAAAGGCGTACATTTTGAAATATGCCTACTTGTTGATGGAAAAGAAATAGTATTACATCAATATGAAAATCCTAAAGTAGGGGAGACTGTTGGTCTATCTGTAGACCCATATGAAATTCACCTAATGAAGGTTAATGAAAATGAACAAATTTAGTAAATTATCACTTCCGTATAAAGTATGGAGTTATGTTTTAGTAATTATTCCAATATTTGTAATGCTAGCTCTAACATTTACAAATGCAAATGGTTTTGATTTAAAAAATGCAAGTTTTACTTTCAAAAACTATATAGAGATAACTAATCCAACATATTTAAAAGCATTCCTAAATTCTATGGAATTTTCCGTTATTGCGACTGTAATATGTTTGTTAATTGGATATCCACTTGCGTATATTATTAGTACTTCTAAAATATCTAATAAATACTTAGTGTTAATTATATTAATATTACCAATGTGGACAAATATGCTTTTAAGATTAAAAGTAATTCAATTAATTAGTCAACCTAATGGATTCTTAAAGAATACATTTGGAATTAGTTTTGATTTCTATGGGACTAAAGAAGCAGTTATTCTTGGCATGATTTTAATGTATTTGCCATTTATGATTTTTCCAATCTATACAGTATTAGATAAAATGGATAAATCACTTCTTGAAGCAAGTCAAGATTTAGGAGCAAATAAAATCAAATCATTTTTGAAAGTTACATTTCCTTTATCATTAAAGGGTGTAACTAGTGGTGTAATTATGGTATTCTTACCATGTGCGATGGGATTTACAATTTCAGATACGCTTGGTGGAGGAAATATAATTTTAATTGGAAATATTGTTGAGAGATTTTTTAAATCAGCAAATAATTATAGTTTGGGTAGTTTAATATCCTTAATAATTATTGTGTTAGTAATTGGATCTTTATTTATCATCAGTAAAGTTGATGAGGAAGGAGAAACATTGCTATGAATAATGTTATTAAGGTTAGTGTTCCAAAATCACAAATTATTAGACGTAAAACTATTACAGTTTTAAAATGGACTTTTTTTGGTGTTGTATTATTTTTCTTATATTCACCAATACTATATATAATAATTCAGTCAGTTAATTTAAGTTCTACTGGGGCTAGTTTTACTGGATTTACATTAAAGTGGTATAAGAAAATGTTTGAACAAAGAGATTTAATGGAAGCAATATATACAACTGTTTCAATGGCTGTACTTGCAACTTTAATATCTGTTGTGTTCGGTACCCTTTCAGCAATTGGAATTAATGGGTTAAATAAAGCAAAACGTAAGAAAATGATTCTTATTAATAATGTCCCTATCTTAAATGCGGATATTGTTACAGGTATTTTTTTGATGTTAATGCTTCAAATTATTCAAGCTGTTTTACCAGGTATTAATATTTTTGGTTATTACTCAATGTTATTTGCCCATGTATTCTTTTGTACACCATATATTATTTTGAGTGTTTTACCTAAATTAAATGAAGTTGATAATAATTTATTTGATGCAGCTACTGATTTAGGATGTAAACCATTTGATGCTTTATGGAAAGTTATAATACCTTCAATTAAACCAGGTATTATATCCGGGGCCTTAATTGCTTTCACAATGAGTATTGACGACTTTGTTATCAGTTATATGACTGGTAGCAGTGGTGTTCAAAACTTCTCAATATGGTTATACAGTATTAAAAACCCATTTAGAAATAATGCAATGCAAATGGCATTTGCATATAATACAATTATTTCTGTTGGAACATTATTAATACTTATAATATATAATATTTTAAAAAGTCGTAAGAAAGGATTAAAAAAATGAAAAAATTATTTTGTTTTTTGTCACTTTTATTTGTTATAGTTACTTTAACTGCATGCAATAAAGGGCCAGTTTTATATGTATTAAACTGGAATGAATATATTAATGAAGACTTAGTTGAAGCATTTGAAAAAGAATATAAGGTTCGTGTTGTTATCGATCCAGCTGATTCAAATGAAAGTATGTATACAAAAATTAAGTCTAAGACTACTAAATATGATGTAGCGATTCCAAGTGATTATATGATTCACAAATTATATAATGAAGGATTATTACTTGAATTAAATATGGATTATTTACCAAACTATGTAAATGCTACATTCGATCCAAATTTAGAAGAACATCGTGATTCTTATTTCACTAACAATAAAAACTATGCTGTTCCATATTTCTGGGGGACTCTTGGAATTATGTATAGCACTAAGAAAACTGGTGTAGAAGATCTTGTAAAGGAGAACAACTGGGAAGTGTTCTTTAATAAAGAATTGACTAAAGGTTTAAAAGTTGCAATGTATAATTCTAGTAGAGATGCAATTGCTGCTGGTGAATTATTCTTAGGAATTGATTTAAATACAAAATCAGAAACTGATTTAAAACGAGTAGAAGATTTATTAAAAGGGCAATCTTACTCAAGTTGGGGAACTGATGATTTAAAGAGCTTTGTTGCTAATGGTAATACTGATATAGCTTTAGTATATTCTGGAG